>CAZGJO010000103.1:0-7368 GCA_964525685.1 uncultured Ectothiorhodospiraceae bacterium
CGTCGATGGTGATGTCGGCCAGGCTCGGTTCGGCCTCCACGATGGCGCGGAGGGTCTCGTCGTCCGGCGGCGGACCGCCGGGATCCGCCTCATGGAAGCCCCACGCCTCGGAGAGCCGCGCCAGGGTCGGATTGAACAGGCCGTCGCTGGCCTCCTCCAGGGGGCGGGCGGCCTCGATGAGGCGCAGCACCCCGGGGGAAGAGGTGAATTCACCACCGGTCTCCAGCAGCACGTTGTTGCGCGCCACGGTCCCCTCGCGCCACGGATACCAGCTCCCCTCGATGTATTCCAGATCCGCGCGAATGGCGGTGATCGCCTCTTCCGCCGTCGCCTCGTCGACCCCGGCGAGCTGGATGGAGACCACCGTGCCGAGGCCCATGAACTGTTCCTCGTGGACCGGTGTCTCGCCGCCGCAGGCCGTCAGGCCGGCGCCGAGGGCGACGGCGGCCAGGGTACGGGTCAGTCGCTGCATGCCAGTCGCTCCTCGATGGTTGCCATGAGTCGGGCCCCGATATCGAGTCCGCACTCGCGGTCGAGTTCCCGGACCCCGGTGGGGCTGGTGACGTTGATCTCGGTGATGCGGTCGCCGATGACGTCCAGGCCGACGAAGAGCAGGCCGCGCCGCCGCAGCTCCGGGCCCACGGCGGCGCAGATCCGCTGCTCCGCCGCATCCAGTTCGCGCGGGACGCCGCGCCCGCCCCGGGCCAGGTTGGCGCGGGTCTCGCCGGCGGCGGCCAGGCGCGCCAGCAGCCACGGCATCGGTTCGCCGTCCACCAGGATGATACGCTTGTCGCCCTCGCTGATGGCCGGCAGCCACTGCTGCGCCATCACCGCCCGGCGGCCGTTGTCGGTGAGCAGCTCGATGGCGACACCGAGGTTGGGATCGTCGTGCTCCAACCGGAAGATCCCCTGGCCGCCCATGCCGTCCAGCGGCTTGAGGATGATCGGCCCGTGCTCGGCGGCGAAGGCGCGCAGCTCGTCCTCGCGGCGGCTGATCAGGGTCGCCGGGCAGTGCTCCGGGAACCAGGCGGTGAAGACCTTCTCGTTGGCGTCGCGCAGGCTGGCCGGATCGTTGACCACCAGCACCCCGGCATCGCGGGCGCGCTCGAGGATGTAGGTGGAGTAGACGTACTCCATGTCGAAGGGCGGATCCTGGCGCATCAGCAGTACGTCCAGCTCCGCCAGCGGGGCCCGGCGCGCCTCGCCGAGCCGGTACCAGTCCCGTTCGTCGTCGAAGACCTCCAGGGGCCGCATGCGGCCCTCGGGGACGCCGTCGCGCAGGGCGAGATCGCCGGGCTCCAGGTACTCGACAGTCCAGCCGTGGCGCCGGGCGGCCAGCAGCAGGGCGAGGGTGGTGTCCTTGGCGGGCTTGATGGCGGCGATGGGATCCATCACCACGCCCAGACGGCGTTGGCTCATGCGCGGTCGACTCCTCCGACGGTAGGTTGCCATCGTACAAAGCCTCGCCACTGCAAGCCAGTGATACGATGGGCGGGGAACGGGCAGGAGGGCCAATGGCCGAACAGAGACGGACAACGGGCGGGGTGCGCCAGTGGCTGGCCGTGGTGGCCGGCGTGGCCCTGCTGACCTGGCCGCTGGGGCTGGGCTGGGTGGTGATCACCGAGCAGCAGGACGCCGCCCTCATCGCCCCCGTGCAGCAGCTGCAGACCAGTGCGGCCCGCCTCGGCGAGGGCGGTCTGCGTCTCGCGCGGGGCGAGGCCGGGGCGCTCGACGCCATGGCGGAGACGCAGCGGGCCTTCCGTTCGGCCCTGCAACGCCTCGAAGAGAACCTCGAGGGGGACGGGCTGTTGCCGCGTTCGGCGACCCTGGAGGCGGGCGCCCGCGATGTCGCCGGGCAGTGGTGGTCGGTTCGCGGCACCCTGGACACCGTCGACCCCGAAGCCCTGGCGCGCGCCGCCGGGGCCGCCGCCGATGTGGATGCGGCCGCCGCTGAACTGGCGGACATTGGCGGCGAACTGGCGGCCCTGCGGGTGGAGCAGGGGAGTCAGCCGACCCAGATCTACATCATCGGCCGGGAACAGGTGCGCGCCCAGGGGATACGCCTGGCGTTGCGCGAGCTGGTCGCCGGCGAGGGGCGGGCCGAGGTCATGGCGTTGCGGCTGCGGCAGGAGGCCGAGACGCTGGCGCGGGGGATCGAGGGCCTGCGCCAGGGCGATCCGCAGCGCGGGGTGCGTCGGGTCGGCAGCCCCGAGGGCCGTTCCCTGCTGGCGGACATGGCCGCGGAGGTCGATGCCCTGACGGCCGCCGCACGGCGTCTGGAGGCGGAGGGCGAGGCGCTGGAGACGATCCAGCGTCAGCTGGGGGCGGGCTGGTTCGACCACGAGGGGGTGGCCGCGACCCTGGCGCGCATGGAGGAGCGGCTGGCCGAGCGGCGGGAGCGGCGTGAACAGGTGGCCTGCGTCAGCCTGGCCGCCGGGGCCGGGGGTCTGCTGCTGCTGAGCGCGCTGCTGCTGGTCCCCGCCGCGCGCGTCCCGGAGGCTCCACCCGCGCCTCGGGTCGAGCGGGTGGGTCCCCGGGTGGCGCCGCCGCCGCGCCCCCCGCGCCGCATGGAACATCCCCGCATCGGACGACAGCGGGTCGCCTCTGCCTTCTGGCCGGCCGCACCCCGTCCCGGCGGCGACTGGTGGGATGCCCTGAAGACGCTGCAGCCCAGCCTGCAGCTCGCCCTGCTGGACTGGTTCCGGTCCCGGGACGAGGCCGGGGTGCGGGTGGCGCTGTTTCGGCTGGCGGAGATCCTGGCGCGCATGGAGGCGGCGGTGCGCGCCGCCGTGGAGGGCGAGGGACCGGTGGCGGCCAACCCACCACCGGCGGCCGCCGACCTGCTCGAAGTGCTGGACCAGGCGCGCGTCGTCGTCCGGCTCATGGCGCACCAGGGAGAGCGGGCGGGCCGGAACGCGGAACGGCGTTACGATGTGCCCCGGCTGCTGGGCCAGGTGGAGCGCGCCATCGGCCGACTGGCGGAGACGGGCCCGGGCGCGGGCTTCGAACTGGAAGCGGCGGCGCGCCGGGAACTGGCCGAACTGGCGTGCAAAAAGGGGACAGTCCCCATTTCCTGAAGGGAAATGGGGACTGTCCCCTTTTTGCGGCGCTTCAGCCGCCGAGATCCCCCCAGAGGGTCTGCACCGCCGCCAGCGCCGCCAGCGGCGCGGTCTCGGTGCGCAGCACCCGGGGGCCGAGGCGCAGCCGGCGCAGTCCGGCGGCCTCGGCCCGGTCCAGCTCGGCGGCGTCGAGGCCGCCCTCCGGCCCGACCAGCAGGCTCACCGGGCCGTCGGGGGCGGCCAGCGCGCGCAGCCCGTCGCCGCCCTCCGGATCCAGCACCAGCCCCTGGCGCGGCGTCGCCAGCCACTCCGTCAGCGCGGTCACCGGCGCCAGCTCCGGCAGCCGGTTGCGGCCGCACTGCTCGCAGGCGGCGACGATCACCCCGCGCCAGTGGGCGTGGCGCTTCTCGGCCCGCTCGCCGTCGAGCCGGACCACACTGCGCGCGGTGGCCACCGGGACGATCCGGGTCACGCCCAGCTCCACCGCCTTGCGGATGGCGAAGTCCATGCGCTCGCCCTTGGCCAGCCCCTGCACCAGCTCCAGGGTCAGTGGGGACTCGCTCTCGCGCTCATCGAAGGCGTCGAGGCGGGCGCGGCCGGCGCGCTTGTCGAGGGCGGTGAGGGTGGCGGCGTATTCGCCGCCGTGGCCGTCGAACAGCCGCACCGCGTCGCCGGGCCCCAGCCGCAGGACGCGACCCAGATGGCGCACGGCCTCGGCACCGAGTTCGACCTCGTTACCGGCGGCGCGGGCCTCGGCCAGCGGGCCGGGCTGAAAGATCCGGGGGGCGGCCACCGGCTCAGTCCCGCGTGGCGATGTCGATGCCCTCGGTGGCCACCTTCGCCAGATGGTGGATCTGCTCCTCGGTGATCACGTAGGGCGGCATGAAGTAGACCACGTTGCCCAGCGGCCGCAGCAGCGCCTCGTTCTCCAGCCCGTGGCGGTAGACGTGCAGGCCGCGCCGCTCCTGCCACGGGTAGGCCGCCTTCGTCGCCGGATCGGGGCTCATCTCCGCGGCGAGGATCATCCCGGTCTGGCGCACCTCGGCCACCTTCGGGTGGTCCTTCAGGTGGGCGGTGGCCTCGGCCATGGTGGTCGCCAGCCGCCGGTTGGCGTTGATGACATCGTCCTCCTGGAAGATGTCCAGGGTCGCCAGGGCGGCGGCG
Source organism: uncultured Ectothiorhodospiraceae bacterium (assembly GCA_964525685.1). Lineage (GTDB taxonomy): Bacteria > Pseudomonadota > Gammaproteobacteria > Thiohalospirales > Thiohalospiraceae > Thiohalospira. Next base: position 4,224 of record CAZGJO010000103.1, read on the forward strand.
CAGCCCATGGGGTTGCCGGTGAAGCTGTGGCTGTGCAGGAAGGCGGTGAGGTTCTCGTAGTCGTCGTAGAAGGCGGCGTAGACGTCGTCGGTGGTCAGGGTCGCGGCCAGCGGCAGGTAGCCGCCGGTGAGCCCCTTGGAGAGGCACATGAAGTCGGGGGTGATGGCGGCCTGCTCGCAGGCGAACAGGGTGCCGGTGCGGCCGAAGCCGACCGCGATCTCGTCGGCGATGAGGTGGACGCCGTGGCGGTCGCACGCCTCGCGCAGCCGCGTGAGGTAGACCGGGTCGTACATGCGCATGCCGCCGACGCACTGCACCAGCGGCTCGACCACCACGGCGCAGGTTTCGTGGGCGTGCTCGGCCAGGGTGCGCTCCATGGCCTCGAACCGGCGCTCGGAGTAGTCGGCGCAGCTCTCGCCCGGCTCGCGGTGGTAGCAGTCGGGGGTCGGCACGTGCAGGCACTCCAGCAGCAGCGGCCCGTAGGTCTCGCGGTAGAGCGGCACGTGGCCCAGCGAGAGGGCGCCGAGGGTCTCGCCGTGGTAGGAGTTGGTCAGGGCGATGAAACGCGTCTTCTCGCCGTGGCCGCGATTGCGCCAGTAGTGGAAGCTCATCTTCAGCGCCACCTCGATGGCCGACGAGCCGTTGTCGGCGTAGAAGGCGCGGGTCAGCCCCTCTGGCGCCAGCGCGGTGAGGCGCTCGGAGAGCTCGACCACCGGCTCGTGGGAGAAGCCGGCGAGGATGACGTGCTCCAGGGTCTCCATCTGCTCGCGCAGACGGGCGTTGATGCGCGGGTTGGCGTGGCCGAATAGATTGACCCACCAGGAGCTGACCGCGTCGATGAAGCGGCGGCCGTCGTAGTCCTCCAGCCAGACGCCGTCACCGCGTTTGATGGGTACCGGCGGGTTGGCTTCGTGGTCCTTCATCTGAGTGCAGGGGTGCCAGAGGACGTTGAGGTCGCGCTGGATGAGGTCGGCGTTGTTCATGGATGCTGGCTTCGCTGGTTGTGGGGTTGTGCTGCTGGTGCGCTGGATGCGTGCTTATGCAGCGGTGAGATCAACTTTGTGGACCTTGTCCAGTTTGATGGTCTTACCTTGGATTCAAGAATCAAGTGCAACAGTCTTGCCGAGGGCCTCAAGCTTCTCACCCATGGCTGCTTCGGGCGTGGAAAACCCAAGCTTGCGCAATTTCTTAAAGCCTGCCAAGCCAGTACTGGGGACGACGACGTTCATGGGCGATGGCCAGTATCTGTATGATGTGCCCCTGTTCACGATAAATCAGCGACAAAGGGAAGCGATGGAGGGGGGCTCGACGAATATCTGGTTCAGCTTCAACTTGCCAAGCCTGTGGCGACTCACAGACCAGGTTCACCAAAGCCTCGAACTCTCCAACAAGGGCGTCACCCAGGCCCGGAACACGGGATTCGTAATAGCCCACCAACTCCAGGAACTCGGCTTCCGCTGCCGGGTGAAATCCATATCTCATCCAATCAGTTCTCGCGCCTTCCTTAATACCTCGTCCCCGGGGATCGTCTGCACTGACCCTTCATCCAACTCATCGGCCCTGCGCCGGGATTCGCTCAGCCACTCGGCCCTGAGTTCATCCGGGCCGGGGGAGTCGAGGCTGAGCACCAGACGCTGGATCAGCCGAGCACGCTCTTCCACCGGGAGAGCTTCTGCTTCATCGATAAGGTCCTTGACGCTCATGGGCCACCTCTCACAGGGTCTGTGTCACCGCCATAGGTTGATGCAGCAGCCGGTCGGGCACGCTACCGCCATGACGTACAGCCACCGGCTTCGCCACTCTCACCACCCGAGTTGTCCGGCAAGGCGCGTGCGGCCTCCCTGCCTTTGAAGCCACACTGCCGCATCTCCCCTTGTGACGCAATCGGCCCAGCTGGACGAGCCCGCCCGCCTCATTCGGCCTCGTCGAACCCCGGCAGCCGCTGTTCCTCGGCCAGCCGCAGGCAGGCGTCCACCACCTCGGGGTCGTAGAGCGTCCCGCGTTGCTCGCGCAGTTCCGCCATCGCCGCCTCCAGTCCCAGCGCCGGGCGGTAGGGGCGGTGGGAGGCGATGGCCTCGACCACGTCGGCCACCGCGAGGATGCGCGACTCCTGCAGGATGGCGTCGCCGCTGAGACCGTCGGGGTAGCCGGAGCCGTCCAGCCGCTCGTGGTGCTGGCGGACGATGGCGGCCACCGGCCACGGGAAGTCGATGCCGCTGATGATGTCGTGGCCCGACTCCGGGTGGCCCTTGATCAGCGCGAACTCGGCCGGGGCCAGCTTGCCGGGGCGGGAGAGCAGTTCCACCGGGATCGAGATCTTGCCGATGTCATGGATGGAGCCGGCGACGTGCAGGCCGCGCAGGCGGTCCGCATCCAGCCCCAGCTCCTCGCCGATGGCGCGGGCTATGGCGGTGGTCCGGCGCTGGTGCCCGGCGGTGTACGGGTCGCGCACCTCGATGGTGGCGGCGATGGCCTCGATGGTCTGCTCCAGCGAGCGCTCCTGGGCCTGGCGGGTGCGCAGGGTCTCGATGCCGAAGCGCAGGTCGCCGGCCAGCTCCGCCAGCAGTTCGATGTCCTCCGGATCGTCGAAGGTGTCGGCGGCGGGGTCGAAGACCACGATCCGGCCCTGGTCGTCCCCGTCGCCCTCCAGGGGCAGAACCAGGGCGGAGGCCACGCCGCACGCCTGCCAGTCCGCCCAGAGGTGACCCGGATCGGTGAGCAGGTAGGGACCCGGCGCCTCCGGCAGCCCGGCGGCGACCCGGGCGCAGCTCTCCAGCCGCGGATCGTCCCCGTCGCGCCCGAGGACGTAGTCGGTGTTGTCTCCCAGGCCGATCCAGACGGCGTGGTAGCGACCGGCCACAGTGATGGCGCGCGCCATCTCCTGCATCAACCCCTCGACGCTGTCGGCGTGGACCACCGCCTGGTTGCCGGCGGAGAGGGTGCGCAGGGCGCGGGTGCGCTCCTTGACCTTGTGGCTCAGCGCCAGCTGCATCTCGCGCAGGGCCAGGTGGCTCTGGACCCGGACCAGCACCTCCTCGGCGACGAACGGCTTGGTGATGTAGTCCACCGCGCCGGCCTCGAAGCCGGTGAGCTTGTCACTGGATTCGCGCAGGGCGCTGAGGAAGATCACCGGGATGTCGCGGGT
>CAZGJO010000104.1:0-7292 GCA_964525685.1 uncultured Ectothiorhodospiraceae bacterium
GACGGGCGGCCTCCAGTGGCGTCTTCTCGCTCAGCGTCACCACCGGCGCGGTCATGATCTCGCCGGCGGTATAGACCGGCTCCGGCGGCGCCGACTCCGCTTCGGCATACGCCGCCACCGCCCGCTGTCCGACGCCCGCCGAGCCCCCCCCGCTCCCCCCGTGATGGGTGTCATCACTGGGATCGCGGCCATCCTCCTCCTCGGAACCATGGATCCGGGGATAGGGGGCCGTGGGCTGGGTCTGCTCCACCGTGCGATTGGGGAACAGCTGCCGGGTCGACATGCTGTCCTGGACGCCCGGCCCGAAGATGGTGAATGGCATGGTCGTCCGCCTCCGTTCATCGGCCTTGTCGGCCGTTACCTCGAACTATCGGCCCTTCCCCCGATTATTCAAGGGGTTTCCGCATTCAACCGGACGCGGCCCTCTCACGGATGGTAGATGAGGCCCCCGGCGGCAGCGTAGTCCGCCAGTACGGCCCGCGCCTCGTCGCGGCGGAGATCCCGCACCACCTCGATGCCGTGACGCCGGAGGCTGTCCAGTCCATCGGCGGGCTTGTCGCCCTCGTCGAAGCCCACGGCCTCGATATCGGCCTCCCGGGCGCCGACCACGACCCGGGCCACCCCGGCCCAGGGGATGGCACCGAGACACATGGCGCACGGCTCGCCGCTGGAATAGAGGGTCAGTGGCGCGGCGGGGTGACCACTCAGATCGGGGGCTCCCAGCTCGCCCTGGGCGAAGGCCAGGGCCACCATCTCGGCGTGGGCCCAGGACTGTCCCATGGGCTCCACCCCGTTGATGCCGCCGGCGACGAGGCTCCCGGCGTGGTCCACCACCGCCGCCCCGAAGGGGCCGCCCGTGCCCCGCTCGACATTCTCCCGTGCCAGGGCCACGGCCAGTGCCATACCGGCGTCGTCGTCGACCACCGGCCGCGGCCAAGACGCCAGGAAGGGGCCCAGCCAGACGGGCAGACTCAGATGCAGACTCGCGCCGCCGCTCATGGCTGCAGCCAGCCCCGGGGTGAATGGGTTACCATGGCGCCCTCCCGTTCTTCGCACTACCTCCGAGGATACCGAGTCGGCCCATGGAATTCACCCAGCAGCTTCTGCTCATCGGCGGCCTCCTGGTGCTGCTGAGTGTATTCGCCAGCCCCCTCAGCAGCCGCCTGGGGGTCCCGATCCTCGCCGTCTTCCTGGCGCTGGGGATGATCGCCGGGGTCGACGGGCTCGGGCTGGTCTACGACGATCCGCTCTCGGCCTTCCTCATCGGCAACCTGGCGCTGGCCATCATCCTCTTCGACGGCGGCCTGCGCACCGACACCACCACCTTCCGCGTGGGGCTGCGCCCGGCCCTGTCGCTGGCCACGGTGGGCGTGGTCATCACCGCCGGCATCACCGGCATGGCGGCGGCCTGGCTACTGGACCTCGACCCCGTCGCCGGGCTGCTTCTGGGGGCCATCGTCGGCTCCACCGACGCCGCGGCGGTCTTCGGCCTGCTGGGTGCGCGCGGCCTGGAACTCAAGCGCCGCGTGGGCGCCACCCTGGAGATCGAATCGGGGCTCAACGACCCCATGGCGGTCTTCCTGACGCTGCTCTTCCTGGAGTGGGTGCTCCAGGACCACGGACCCGGCGGGCTCGGTGTTCTCGGTCAGCTGCTCTGGCAGATGGGGCTGGGCGCCGCCCTGGGGATCGCCGGCGGCTGGCTGCTGGGCCGCGCCATCAACGGCCTGCAGCTCGGCGCCGGCTTCTATCCACTGGCGGCGCTGGCCGGCGGCATCACCATCTTCGCCACCGCCAACAGCCTCGGCGGCAGCGGCTTCCTGGCGGTCTACCTCGCCGGGCTCTACATGGGCAACCGGCCACTGCAGGCCGGTCATGACATCCGCCGCTTCAACGACGGTCTCGCCTGGCTGGCGCAGATCGGCATGTTCCTGATCCTGGGACTGCTGGTCAGCCCGGCGGAGCTGTGGGAACTGGCGCCCGTGGGGCTCGCCATCGCCGGGGTGCTGATCCTGGTCGCGCGCCCGCTGGCCGTCTTCATCGGCCTGGCGCCGTTCCGGCTGGCGTGGCGGGAACAGCTCTTCCTGGCCTGGGTGGGGCTGCGCGGAGCCGTGCCGATCATCCTGGCACTCTTTCCACTGCTGGCCGGGGCGCCGCAGGCCGAGGTCTACTTCAACATCGCCTTCTTCGTGGTGCTGGTGTCGCTGCTGGTGCAGGGTTCCACGGTGGCACCGGTGGCGCGCTGGCTGGGGCTGGAAGTGCCGCCGAACACCAGCTACCAGCAGCGTTTCGAGCTGGACATCCCCGGTCAGTACGACTATGAATTCATTGGATACCGTCTGGTCGAGGGCAGCCCGGTGATCGGGCGCGACCCCATGGATATCGCCATGCCCGGCGATGCGCGTATCATCGCCGCCCTGCGCGACGGGCGCCCCATGGATCCGGATGATGACCAGCTCTGCGTCGGCGATTACGTCTATGCCCTGGCCACCGCCGCCGAACTTCCGGAGCTCGACCGACTGTTCGGCCCCGCGCGTCCCGAGGAGGGCGCATTCTACGGCGAGTTCGTGGTCAACGGCGATGTGGCGCTGGCCGATGTCGCGGCGGTCTACGGACTGCAGGCCGACGACGCCGCGGCCGGCGAGACCCTGCACGACTACCTGAGCCGCCACTTCCAGGGCCGCCAGGTGGTCGGAGACGCGGTCACCATCGGGCAGATACGGCTGGTGATCCGGGAGATGAACGCAGACCGGATCGTCAGCGTGGGACTCAAACTCTAGGAGGCTTCATGGCCGGAAAGGTGGGCATTGTCGGAACCGGCGCGGTGGGTATGGCCGCCGCCTACTCCCTGTTCCAGCAGCGGGTGGCGCGCCATCTGGTGCTGGTGGACCGCAACCGCGAGCGGGCCGAGGGCGAGGCGCGCGACCTCGAACACGGCCAGGCGCTGGTCGGCCACTGTCCGGTGGAGGCTGGCGACTGGGATGCCCTCTCGCGCTGCGACGTGGTGGTCATCTGTGCCGGCGCCAAGCAGCAGTCGGGGGAGACGCGGCTGCAGCTGCTGGAGCGCAACGCCGGGATCTTCGCCGAGATCACCGAGCGGCTCGACCGCTACGCCCCCGACGCGGTGGTCATCGTCGCCTCCAACCCGGTGGACGTGCTGACCCGGGTGATGCAGCGGCTGTCGAAGCGGCCCCACTGGCGCATCCTCGGCACCGGCACCATGCTCGACACCTCCCGCTTTCGCGCCAGCCTCGGCGAGTACTACGGGGTCAACCCGCGCTCGGTGCATGCCTACATCCTCGGCGAGCACGGCGACTCGGAGGTGCCGCTGTGGAGCGACGCCACCATCGGCGGCCTCCACCTGCGCCACCACTGCATCAACGGCCACCACTTCGACGCCGAGGCGATGGAAGCCCTGTTCGCCGAGGTGCGCGATTCGGCCTACCACATCATCCAGCAGAAGGGGTACACCAACCACGCCATCGGCCTTGTGATCGCCTACCTGATCCGGGTGATCCAGGACGACCAGCGCAGCGTACTGCCGGTGAGCGTGCTGCTGGAGGGCGAATTCGGCCTCGACGACGTCTGCCTGTCGCTGCCGTGCGTGGTCGGCGCCAACGGCCTGGAGACGCGGCTGGTGCCGGAACCCGACGAGGTCGAGCTGGCCGCCCTGCGTCGCAGCGGCGAGACCCTGCAGGCCCACCTGCGCGACCTGCCGGTGTAGACCGGCCGCCATGGGCAGCGAACCGGAACAGCCGCAGACGGACGACGCCGCCGGCCTCGCCGAGGCCATCGAGCTGGGCGGGTTCCACTCGGCGATCCTCGACAACGCGGCGGTCTGGATCAACGTCCTCGACGCCGAGGCGCGGGTGGTGTTCTGGAACCAGGCCGCCGAGCGGATCAGCGGCTACCCGCGCGACGAGGTGCTCGGCCACGGCCGCATCTGGGAATGGCTCTACCCCGATCCCGACTACCGCGCCACCATCACCGCCAAGGTGGCGCGCATCCTCTCCCGGGGCGACACCGCCAGCGACTTCGAGACCCGCATCCGCACCCGCGACGGCGAGGAGCGGATCATCAACTGGAACTCCCGCCAGCTGTTTGACACCCAGGGACAGCTGGCCGGCTCCACCGCCATCGGCCAGGACATCACCGAGCGGCGGCTGGCCGAGGAGACCCTGCGCGAGCGCGAGCATCAGCTTTCCACCCTGGTCGGCAACCTGCCGGGGATGGCCTACCGCTGCCGCCTGGAACCCCACTGGCAGATGGACTACGTCTCCCCCGGCAGCCTGGCGCTGACCGGCTATCGACCGGAGGAGCTGATGGATGGCAGCCAGCCCTTCGCCGAACTGATCCACCCCGACGACCGGGAACGGATCTGGGAGGAATCCCAGGCGATCGGTCCGGAGAACCCGCGCTTCTCCCACGAGTACCGGATCCAGCGCAAGGACGGCGGCCTCTGCTGGGTCTGGGAACAGGGCACCCTGGTCAGCGACGAGGAGCCGCCGGTTCTGGAGGGGATCCTGCTCGACGTCACCGTGCGCAAACGGATGGAGCAGAAGCTCCAGTTCTTCGCCAGCCACGACGGCCTCACCGGGCTGTTCAACCGCCATGAACTCCTGCGTCTACTCGGCAACGACCTGCAGCGGGCGCGCCGCTACGACCACCCACTGAGTGTGCTGCTGCTCGATGTCGACCACTTCAAGTCGGTGAACGACTACTGCGGCCACCAGGCCGGCGACCGGGTGCTGCAACAGCTGGGTCAGCTGCTGCAGACGGCCTCGCGCGAGGTCGACTACGTCGCCCGCTACGGCGGCGAGGAATTCGTGGTGGTGCTGCCGGAGGCCGGCAACGAAGAGGCGGCCGAGGCCGCCGAGCGGCTGCGACAAGCGGTGGCGAAAGAGCTGTTCGACCTCGGCGACGGGCGCGGCGCCCAGCACATGACCATCAGCATCGGCGTGGCCAGCTGCCCGGAGCACGGCCACGACGCCCGCGAGCTGTTCCACGCCGCCGACCAGGCGATGTACCGCGCCAAGCACAGCGGCCGCAATCAGGTGCAGGTGGCCACCGAGGCCGACCGGCGGTTGGAGTAGGCATCATGCTTCAGGTGAGTCGACGCCTGATGGCCTTCACGTCCTGTCGACAATCCAGCACCGCCCAGACTCGCACCCGCTCCCCGTCAACCTGGTAGTAGACCGCGTAGGGGAAGCGTCTGGACAGCAACCGGTGATAACCGTAATGGACGGCATGAATACCGGCGTACAGCTGCAACGAATCGATGTCTGAAAAGAGGGAATCCAGGAAATACGGCCCCAGCCCCGCTGTCTGCTGCTCATAAAATCGGGCCGCCTCAACCAGATCCTGCCCCGCTTCATCCAGAAGCTCTATACGCATCACATCTCCTTGATAATGCGCTCCTTGGCGTCACTCCACTCCACGAAGGCCGAATCTCCGGACTCAACACGCGCCTTGCGCGCCGCAAGGACATCGCTATGCCACGCCGGTGCCGGAACGCTGGCCGGATCGCGTTCCAGGTCGGCCCAGATCTCTTCCATGGCCTGTAATTTCTCGGTGGCCGTCATCTCCTCCAGCGGGAGTTCCAGCTTCATCTCCACACCCTCCTGTAACGCCGGTCGTATTCACTCCAACCGATTATAGTACCGCTTCAGTCGCAGTCGATGGTGACCCATTCGGCGAAGTGGTGGCCGAGGTCGTCGCTGACCTCCTCATCCCAGTCGAGGGCGGCGGCCCTGGCGATCAGCTCCTTGGAGGGGCTCGGCGGGGTGATGGTCGCCCGGCAGTCGGCGAGGCCGCCGCGCAGATCGATGATGTCGTCCTCGTCGTGGAGGACCTCGATGTAGTAGGTGGGGTCGTAGACCGCGTAGCGGAACGGCGCCTCGGCCGGGTCCACCGGCTCGGCCAGCTCCACGGTGAAACTCAACTCCAGCCGATGACCGGCGCTCTGGAGTCGGTGCTCGCTCACCTCACCGATGGCCACCGGCGCCTCGCCCTGTTCCAGACGGGTGAAGTAATCGTACTCGGCGAGGTTGTCGAGGATCTCGTCGGCGGCGGCGCCGAGGGTGGCGGCGGAGGGGCCACCGCTGCCGGTGGCGCCCCAGTCGGGGCGGCGGGCAAAGCCGGGCTCCTGGCCGCTGATCATCCGGCTGTACATCGGGTCGAGCAGCCAGTACTGGCGCAGGGCGACGATGCGGCCATCGTCGTCGCCCTCCACCGTCATGCGCAGATCGACCCAGGCGTGGGGGTGGGGCTGGACCGGTGTGGGAAGGAGCAGCACGAAGAGGGCCGGGACCGCGAGCATGCGGGGAACTCTGAACATGGGCGGCAAGACCGGTTGTCGTTGATGTATGCGCATCAATCTTCATCCGCAGGCAGCAGATCCTCGATATCGACCTTGAGGACGGAGGCCAGGCGGCGCATGGCGTCGATGGAACCGGACTTGCGGCCCGCCTCCAACTGGGAGATGTAGGACTTGCCCACCCCCGCCGACGTCGCCAACGCCTCCTGCGTCAGACCGCGATGCTCCCGCCAGACCCGCAACGGATGAACTTCGCCGGCCAGCAGCCGTTGCGCGACCGCCTCCGGCACGACCTCATCCTCGCCCCGCTCCAACTCCGCCATGGCGAGGTCATAGGCCCTGAGATCCTCGGCCTGCTCCGCACTCGCCACCAGGCGCTCGTAGGTATCGATGGGGACCACGGCGTATTCGGGCTTGCCGTCGCGCTCGATGATCTGAACAGCGTCATTCATTTGTAAATTCCTCCTCGGGCGCCCACGTCCATGACCAGAATAATCAGTTCATCATCCTGTCGCTGGAAGATGACCCGCCACCGACCGATCCGCAGACGGTAGCCATCACGCCCTTGCAGTGGCCGAACATCCAGCGCCGGATCATCCGGGTCCTGTGCTAGGCAGCTCAAGGTCCCTTCCAGTCTATGCCGCTCTCCGCGTGGCATCCGCACCAGGCACTTGAGCGCCGACTTCCTGTAGTTCAACCGGTACATGGAAAAAAGTATAGAAGCATGTTTACCATGGGACAACTTTCGAACGAGGGCAGCACCATGAGCCGGGACACTTTTTGGGTATGCGACGACGAAGCCCTGGGGGCCTACCACTTCGGCCCGAGCCACCCCTTCGGCCCCCAGCGCCTGCCGGCCTATCAACGGGCCCTGGCGGCCGCCGGGCTGGACGGGGGCTTCGAACGCTTCGCCGCCGAGGTGGCCGATGACGCCGTCCTCCAACGTTTCCACACCGCCGAATACGTCAACCGGGTGCAC
>CAZGJO010000105.1:0-7253 GCA_964525685.1 uncultured Ectothiorhodospiraceae bacterium
GTATTCACGGCGTCCCCCGGGTCTCGAACATCGGGGCCACGCCGCCGCAACCGCCGGGTCGGAAACGAGTGTGAATCCCTCAGTGCAGGGTCTCTCGCACCTGCGCCAGACGGTCTTCCAGGTAACCGCCGTAGTAGTCTTCGGAACTCACGCCGACAAGCGGCTCGGCGTGCTGCTCCCCGTCCGGGCCGAAAAAGAGCAGCGTCGGAGTGAAGCGGCCATTGTGACGTTCGACAAAGGAAGACACGGTGATCTCCTCGCCGGAGAAATCGATCAGCGTCCGGTCATCGCTGATCTCGACCACGCGGATCACCACCTTGTCCTCCTCACCGGCATCCACTCGGCGCTGCATCGGGACCAGATGGCGCTCCTCCACGTACTCGCAGTAGGGGCAGGGGTGACCGACGAAGATGACGATGATCGGCGCGCCCTTTTCACTGTCACTCGCCAGATCCCGGGCCGGCTCCAGTTCGCCACTCTGCGCGGGGCCACTGCATGCGGCCAGCAGCATGGTCGCAACGAAGGCCACCAGGACACCCATGATCCGTCTGTTCATCATCCCGCTCCCCGTTTCGTTATTGTCTGTTCAGTCGACCACACGCGACCGGCCCCGGTTCCTCCACCGGTGGCGATTGCCCCGACGGTGCGTGGCGACGTAGCATACGACCTTGTCCCTCCGGAAGGCTACACACGACCATGACCGACGCCGTGCTGCGCATCGCCACCCGCAAGAGCCCGCTGGCCATCTGGCAGGCGGAATACGTGAAATCGCACCTGGAGGCGCACCACCCGGGTCTGGCGGTGGAGCTGGTGCGCATGACCACGCGCGGTGACCAGATCCTCGATTCGCCGCTGGCCAAGGTCGGCGGCAAGGGGCTGTTCGTCAAGGAGCTGGAGACCGGGATGCTGGAGGGCGAGGCGGACATCGCCGTGCACTCCATGAAGGACGTGCCGGTAGAGTTCCCGCCGGGTCTCCATCTCGCCACCATCTGTCCGCGCGAGGACCCGCGGGACGCCTTTGTGAGCAACCACTACGACCACCTGGACGACCTGCCGGAAGGGGCCTGTGTCGGCACCTCCAGCCTGCGCCGACAGACCCAGATCCGCGCGCGCCGCCCCGACCTGACCATCCGCGACCTGCGCGGCAACGTGAACACCCGGCTGGCGAAGCTCGATGCCGGCGACTACGACGCCATCGTGCTCGCCTGCGCCGGCCTGCGCCGCCTCGGCTTCGAGGAACGCATCCGCACGCCGCTGGAGCCTGAGGTGGTGCTGCCGGCCATGGGCCAGGGCGTGGTCGGGATCGAGTGTCGCGCCGACGACGCCCGCATCAACGGCCTGCTCGCCCCCCTGGACGCTCCGGAGACGCGCATCCGGGTCACCGCCGAGCGCGCCCTCAACGCCCGTCTGGAGGGCGGCTGCCAGGTCCCCATCGGTGGCTTCGCCGTGCTGGACGGGGACGACCTCCATCTCCGCGCCCTGGTGGGCCGTCCCGACGGCAGCGAGGTGGTCCGGGGCGAGGTCCGCGGCCCCGCCGCCGAGGCCGAGCGCCTCGGCATCGAGCTGGCCGACGACCTGCTCCGGCGCGGCGCCGCCGACATCCTGAAAGCCGTTTACAGCGAGGACAGCCCGGCATGACACAACCCACCCTCGACGGTGTCGGCGTGATGGTCACGCGGCCGGCCCATCAGGCGGAGCCGCTGTGCGAACGGATCCGTGCCGCCGGCGGGCAGCCCTATCGCTTCCCGGTGCTGGAGATCCTGGCACCCGCCGACAGCGGGCCGCTGATGGCCATCATCGATGACCTGGACCGCTACGACATGGCCATCTTCATCAGCCCCAACGCGGTCAACCAGGCCATGAACCTGATCCAGGCCCGGCGCTCCCTGCCGGACCACCTGCAGCTGGCCACCGTGGGCCGACGCAGCGCCGCCGAGCTGCGCCACTTCATCGGTCGCGACGCCGACATCTTCCCGAAGCAGCGCTTCGACAGCGAGGCCCTGCTGGCCCTGCCGGAGATGCAGGATGTCGCCGGGCGGCGTATCGTCATCTTCCGGGGAGACGGCGGCCGCGAACTGCTCGCCACCACCCTGCGCGAGCGTGGCGCCGAGGTTACCTACGCCGAGGCCTATCGGCGGGGCCGCCCCAGCGCCGATGTCGGCGCCCTGCAACGCGCCTGGGCCCGGGGGGACATCGACATCATCACCATGACCAGCGGCGAGGGCCTGCGCAACCTCTTCGACATGGTCGGCAAGCTGGCGCGCCAGTGGTTGCAGCGCACGCCGCTGGTGGTCGTCAGCGAGCAGCAACAGGCCCTGGCCCGCGAACTCGGTTTCCGTCAGGAACCCATCCTGGCCGAGAATGCCAGTGACGAGGCCATCGTCGCCGCTCTGGAGGCATGGAACCGGCGACGCACGGCCCCGGCAACGGAGAAGACAGAGCCATGAGCGACAGCCGCGACACCGCCGCAGACGAGACGCCCACCGAGACCGACGTCGCGTCCCCGGGCGAGGCGGAAGCGCAAGGGGGCGACAACGCCGCCTCGGCCACCACCGACACCCCGCCGCCCGCATCCCCGTCCGGAAAGGCCGCCGGCCCCGGCAGGGGGCACGGCGTCCTGCTCGCTCTGGCCTTCATCCTGATCCTCACCGTGGCCGGGGCTGCGGGTTACGGCGGCTGGTGGCTGTACGAGGCGAAGCAGGCCACCACCGAGCGCCTCTCGGCCCTGGAGGAACGGGACGACGCCCGGGCCGAGCGCCTGGCGGACCGCATCGAGGAGCTGGCCACCGCCCACGCCGAGGAACGCGCGGCCCTGGCCACCCGGCAGGCCGAACAGGCCGAGGCCCTCGAGGCGCTGACCGCCACCACGGAGGGGCTCAAGCAGCGTCTGGGACGCACCGGCTCTGATTGGACCCTGGCCGAGGTCGCCCATCTGCTGCGCACCGCCCGGCACCGGGAGCATCTGGCCGATGACGGCGAGGGGGCCGCCGCCGCCCTGGCCGCCGCCGACGGCCGTCTGGCCGAACTCGACGATCCCGCCCTGCAGCCGGTCCGCGAGGCCATCGCCACGGCGCTGCAGCGCCTGGCCGGTCGCGACAGCTCCGATATCTCCGGGCTCTCCGCCCGTCTCGGCGCCCTCGCCGCCACCGTGGATGAACTGCCCCTGCGCCGCCCCGGTGACGAGGGCGAGCCCATCGACGCGGCCGAGGAGGTGACCACGCGCGAAGGCTGGCGCCGCCACCTGGACACCGTCCTGGAGACCCTCGGCGAACTGGTGGTGATCCGGCGCCATGACGAGGCCGTGGAGGCCCTGGTGCCGCCGGAACAGGACGCCCTGCTGCGCCTGAACCTTCGCCTCCAGCTCGAGAGTGCCCAGGTTGCCCTGCTGCGCGGCGACGAAGCCCTGTTCCGCAACCATGTCCAGCGCGCCCGTGACTGGCTCGGCCACTACTTCGACGGCGAAGCCGAAGCGACCCGGAGCGCCCTGGAGACCCTGGATGACGCGGCCGACGCCTCGCTGACCACGGCGCGGGTCGACCTCTCCGAGCCGCTGGCGGCCCTGGCCGAGGCCACCGGGGGCGAAGCGCCATGAGGCGGCTGTTCCTTCTGCTGGCGGTCATCCTGGCCGCCGCCGGGATCGCCGCCTGGGCGCATCAGGACCCCGGCTATGTCTTCATCAGCCGGGCCCCGTGGAGCGTCGAACTCAGCCTGAGCCTCGCGGCGGCCCTGCTGCTGCTCGCCTTCGTCCTGTTCTACCTGCTGGTCCGGCTGGTCCGGGCCGGCGCCGTTGCCCCCCGGCGACTGCGGGAATGGCGCCGCCAGCGCCGCGCCCTGGGGGGGCTCGCGCTGGTCCGCCGGGGGGAGATCGAACTCGCCGAGGGGCGCTGGCGGGCGGCCGAGCGCCACTTGGCCCGGGCCGGCCGGCGGGGGGCCAGCTCCCTGGTCGCCTACCTCGGCGCCGCCCGTGCGGCCCAGCGTCAGCACGCCCATCGCCGCCGCGACGCCTACCTGCGCCAGGCCCACGAAAGCGAACCGGACGCCGACCAGGCCGTCCTGCTGACCCAGGCCGAACTCCAGATCGCCCACCGCCAGCACGAGGAGGCGCTGGCGTCGCTGATGCATCTGCGCTCGCTGGCCCCGCGCCACGCCTATGTCCTGGCCCTGCTGGCCCGCCTCTACCGGGAGATGGAGGCATGGGACGATCTGGTGGCGCTCCTCCCGCAGCTGCGCCGGCAGGGGGCCATGGCCCCGGAGGACATCACCACGCTGGCGCGCGAGGCCCATACCGCCCTGCTCCAGCGCGCCCGGGAAGAGGGCGACCGCGAGCGCCTGCGCGCGGTCTGGGCGGCGATCCCGCGAGAGCAGCAGAAGGAGGCCGCCCTGCTCCTCATCTACGCGAGCGGCCTCCACGAGCAGGGCGGCGACGACGAGGCGGAGCCCCTGCTGCGCCGCTGGCTCAAGGGGCACTGGGACACCACCCTGGTCCGCCTCTACGGCTGTCTCGAGACCCGCGATACCGGCCGCCAGTTGAGCGCGGCCGAGCGCTGGCTCAGCGAGCACGAACGGGACCCCCACCTGCTGCTCACCCTGGGTCGGCTGGCCCACCGCCACAGCCTCTGGGGAAAGGCGCGCCGCTACCTGGAGGCCAGCATCAACAGCCACCCCACCCCCGAGGCCTACCGGGAGCTGGGGCGGCTACTCGAAGAGGCGTTCGATGACCCGGCGACGGCCATGGACTGCTACCGAGCGGGGCTGCTGCTGGCGCCGGCGAGCCCCTGTGCGCCCACCGACGAGGCTCAGTCGCCGGCAGGCTCGAACGCGTCGACGTAGAGCCGTTCGGGATCCAGCCCCCGGGCGGGGAATGCCTCGCGCATGGCCGCGATCATCGGCGGCGGGCCGGCGCTGTAGACCTCGCAGCCGGCGAGGTCCGGGAAGTCGGCGAGTACCGCCTCGTGGACATAGCCCGTCCGTCCCGACCAGTCCGCCACCCCGGGCTCCGAGAGGACCGGCGTGAAGGTGACGTTGGCATGGGCCTCGGCCCAGCCGCGCGCCGTGTCGACCATGTAGAGGTCGTTCTCCGTACGCACCCCCCAGTAGAGGTGCAGCGGCCGCGCCGTCTCCTCGGCCAGGGCGTGCTCGAGAATCGCCTTCAGCGGCGCGATCCCGGTGCCGCCACCGACCAGGATGGCCGGCCCCTCGCCGCCCTCGCGCCAGAAGAAGCTGCCGTGGGGGCCCTCGATGCGCAGGATGTCCTTCTCCTTCAGATCGCCGTTGAACAGGGCGTCGGTGAACCGGCCGCCGGGCATATGGCGGATGTGGAACTCCAGCAGCTCGTCCTCGTGGGGCGGGT
Organism: uncultured Ectothiorhodospiraceae bacterium; assembly: GCA_964525685.1. Taxonomy (GTDB): domain Bacteria; phylum Pseudomonadota; class Gammaproteobacteria; order Thiohalospirales; family Thiohalospiraceae; genus Thiohalospira. The sequence continues at coordinate 5,351 of CAZGJO010000105.1, forward strand.
TGGCCATGGAGAAGCTGCGCCGATGGCCGTCCGGGAGCAGGAAGTCGACATACTGGCCCGGCAGAAACTGCAGCCGTTCGGTCTGCGGGACCCGCAGCCACACCGCCATGACATCCCCGGCCAGTCGCTCCATCGTCTGGATCCGCGCCGGCAGGGTCTTCACCGGGATCTCCGCCACCGAGCCGACCTCGCGGATCTCGATGCGCAGGTCCTCGATGGCCTCGGCCTGACAGAGCAGGGCCCAGCCCTCGGCCTCCATCTCCGCGTCCAGCCCCGGCGGCTGTCCCTGATAGGCCACCTCGCCGGCCAGCAGGCGCCCCTTGCAGCTGCCGCACGCCCCGTTGCGGCAGCCGTAGGGCAGGGCGATGCCGTGGCGCAGTCCGGCGTCCAGCAGGCTCTCGCCCGCCTCCACGGTATAGGTGTGCCCGCTGGGCTCGATGGTGACCTGATGCGACATGGGGGTATGGCTCCTGGACGTTGCGGCCCGATGATTTAGACTCACATTATCCCATGGCCGTGGCGGAGCGAAAGAGATGCAGCCCGTGCTCATTGTCGGTTGCGGCGACATCGGTCGGCGCGTCGGCCACCGCTATCACAATGCCGGCCACCCGGTGGTGGGTCTGGTCCGATCCGAGGCGAGCGCCGCGGCACTGCAGGAGGCGGGCTGCCACGCGGTGGCCGCCGACCTTGACCATGGCGGCGAGGCGCAACGGCCGGAGCCCGGCGGGCTGCTCTACTGGTTCGCGCCGCCACCCCCGGGCGGGCAGCGCGACCCGCGCATCGGACGCTACCTGGACGCCATCCCGCCCGGCGAGGAGCCGGCGCGCGTGGTGCTGATCTCCACATCGGCGGTCTACGGCGACCAGGACGGGGCCACGGTCACCGAGGCGACCCCGGCCAGCCCCGGCAGCGATCGCGGTCGCCGGCGACTGGATGCCGAGCACACCCTGACCCGCTGGGCCGAGGAGCGCGGGGTCGCCGCCGTGATCCTGCGGGTCAGCGGGATCTACGGTCCGGGACGTCTGCCCCTGGAGCGCATTGCCCGGGGCGAACCGATCCTGCGCCCCGAGGATAGCGGCCTCACCAACCGGATCCACGCCGATGACCTCGCCGAGATCGCCGTGCTCGCCGGGGCCGCCGACGCCCCCGTCGGGATCGTCAATGTCGCCGACGGCAGGCCGCGCCCCACTGCCGCGTACTTCGATGCGGTGGCCGACGCCCATGGCCTGCCCCACCCACCGCGCATCGACCTCGCCGAGGCGCGCCGCCACTTCACGCCCACCTTTCTGGAGATGCTCACCGAATCCCGTGCGCTGGACATCACCCGCCTGCGCACGACGTTCGGCTTCGAGCCCCGCCCCTTCGATCCGACCTCCGGATGAGCATCGCGCCCGGTGAGCGGGCAAAAAAAGGCGCCCGAGGAGGGCGCCCAAAGGGATGGAGGAGATGAGACGGCAGATGGCTCAGCTGCCGCCCCTCCTGTTGCAGATGTCGTGCCAACTTTACCTGACCGCTTTCCGCGGGTTTCAGGACCCCTTGGGCGCCTCGCCTGCACAAAAATGGCACACGAGACGGCATAACGCCCCTTTCTGGTGCCACTAATGGCATGTCAGCCTGCGGCGGTGATCCGGGCGATGAGCTCCTGGCGCACCCGCTCCGCCGCCTCGTTGTCCACCTGGCAGGTCCCCGCGGCGCCGTGGCCGCCGCCCCCGTACTCCAGCATCAGACTGCCAACATCGGTATTGGAGGTGGTGTTGAGGATCGACTTGCCCACGGCGAAGACCGTGTTCATCTTCTGCCGCCCCCACATGACATGCATGGAGATGTTCGCCTGCGGGTAGAGGGCGTAGATGACGAAGCGGTTGGTGGCCCAGATGGGGTCCTCGTCGCGCAGGTCGACCTC
>CAZGJO010000106.1:0-7224 GCA_964525685.1 uncultured Ectothiorhodospiraceae bacterium
ACCATGACCTCGTGGGCGGCCTGGATGCGCGGCCAGCGATGGTCGCGGTCCATGGAGTAGTAGCGCCCGGTGAGGCTCGCCACGCGCCCACCCCCGGCCTCGTCGATGACGCCCTCCAGCCGTTCGATGGATTCCAGCGCGCTCTTCGGCGCGGTGTCGCGGCCGTCGGTGAAGGCGTGCAGGTAGACCCGCGCGCCGTGGCTCACCGCCAGCCGCAGCATGGCGTGGATGTGGTCTTCGTGGGAGTGGACCCCGCCGGGGGAGAGCAGCCCGACGATATGGACCGCGCGCCCGTTGGCCGCCGCCTCCTTCACCGGGTCCACCAGGGTGTGGTTCTCGAAGAAGGAGCCGGTCTCGATGGCGCGGGAGACGCGCGTGTACTCCTGATAGACCACGCGCCCGGCGCCCAGATTCAGGTGGCCCACCTCGGAATTCCCCATCTGCCCCGCAGGCAGGCCGACCTCGGCGCCGGACCCCCGGATGGTGGTGTGCGGGAAATCCGCCCACAGCCGATCCCAGTTGGGGGTACGGGCGGCCACGATGGCATTGTCGGTGGGGTCTTCCCGATAACCCCAGCCATCGAGGATGGTCAGAACCAGAGGGCGTGGCTTCGCAGGCATGGTCTCGCGCATCTCGTCATGGTGGCTTGCAGGACGCCGCCGAAAGCGACTCGAGGCCGAATTGCCCCCCATGGGGGTGGCGCGTCACAATCACTATTATTGTATAGTGTTTGAGTGATAAAGACAGCCGCATCCGGGACCCCGTTCCGGCAAGCGGTGGCCAACACGAGGATGGAGCATGAATGACTATGAGGAACTGGCGGAACTGATCACCCGCGACGACGACATCGACCGCGCCGCACGCTCCCTGAAGGCGATGTCGCACCCGCTGCGGCTGAAGATCCTGTGTACCCTGGGCAGCAGCGAGGTCAGCGTGCAGGATATCGTCGACAAGGTCGGTACATCCCAGAGCAATATCTCCCAGCATCTCGCCATCCTGCGGGACAAGGGGATACTGGCGACCCGCAAGGACGCCAACCGCGTCTACTACCGGGTCGGTGACAACCGGACCCTGCGCCTCATCGGCATGATGCGCGAGGTCTTCTGTACGGTGGAGTAGTTCCGCAGCCGCCGCAGTCCAAACCCGACCACTGACAACCATCTGGAGAGACCCCATGAACACCGAACGCATCGTCCGTATCGTCGCCGGCGCCTTTGTCCTCATCACCCTGGGCCTCGGGGCCGAGGCGTCGCCGATCTTCCACAACCCGAACTGGCTCTGGCTGACCGCTTTCGTCGGCCTGAACCTCTTCCAGAGCGGCTTCACCACCCTCTGCCCGCTGGACAAGATCCTCAAGAAGTTCGGCATCGAGAGCCACTCGGGATTCTGATCCATGGATGACTTCGGCGTTTTCCTCTACAACAACCTGTTCCTGTTCATCGCCCTGGTGGTGATCATCGGGCTGCTGTTGTGGCAGACCCTCGGGACCGGTTCGGGCTCCGTGAACCCGCAGCAGGCAACCCAGCTCCTCAACCACGAGAAGGCCGTGGTCGTCGACGTCCGCGAACCGTCCGAGGTGGAGAACGGCACCATCCGCGGCGCCATCCCCATTCCACTGGGGGAGCTCGCGGATCGGGTCGGCGAGCTGGAGCGCTACAAGGAGCGGCCGGTCATCTGCGCCTGCCGCTCCGGGCAGCGCTCGGCCAGGGCCGCCGGGACCCTGCGCAAGAACGAGTTCTCGCGGGTCTACAACCTGCAGGGCGGCATCATGGCCTGGCAGCAGGCCAGTCTCCCGCTGGGACCGCCCAAGGAGCCCAAGGAGAAGGGCGGCAAATCACGCAACAGGAAGAAGGGCTGAGCAACCATGGCCAGCATCGAAATGTACGGTACCGGCTTCTGCCCCTACTGCGTCCGGGCCCGCCTCCTCCTGGAGAAGAAGGAGGCCCCCTATACGGATATCCGCATCGACCGCGAGCCGCATCGGCGCAGCGAGATGGAGGAACGTTCCAGCGGCGCCAGCTCCGTGCCGCAGATCTTCATCAACGGCCAGCACATCGGCGGCTGTGACGAACTCCACGAGCTGGACCGGGAAGGCACCCTGGACACGATGCTCGCAGAGTCCTCCTGACACAACAACTCCACGTCAACCAGAACGGAACGATTCATGGCCGAACAAGAGAACGCAGGCAACACCGAGGCCGAAGCGGGTGGCGGTATCAAGCTCCACCTGCAGCGCATCTATCTCAAGGACGCCTCGATGGAATCGCCGCAAAGCCCGGCGATCTTCCGCAAGCAGTGGCAGCCCGAGTTCAATGTCGATCTCGGCAGCCGCGGGCGCGCCATCGAGGAAGACAACCACTACGAGGTCAGCCTGCGGGTGACCGTGACCGCCACCCAGGAGGGCGAGACCGCCTTCCTGGCGGAGGTCGAACAGGCCGGCATCTTCGTCATCGAAGGGGCCGAGAAGGGGGCGCTGGATCGCCTGCTGGGCAGCTATTGCCCCAATGTGCTCTTCCCGTATGCGCGCGAGGCCATCTCCGATCTCGTCACCCGCGCCAGCTTCCCGCAGTTCCTGCTCAACCCGGTCAACTTCGACATGCTCTACGAGCAGCAGCGCGCCAAGCGAGCCGCAGAGGCCGAAGCCGCCGCCGGCGATGACCAGAGCCGCTGAGCCGCAGCCCGCCCCTCGGGACGGTGCCGCCACCCTCGCGGTCCTCGGGGCGGGCTCCTGGGGAACGGCGCTGGCCATCCATCTGGCGCGCAACGGCCATGTGGTCCGGCTCTGGGGCCGCAACCCGGAGACCATGGCCGGCCTCGAGCAGCAGCGCAGCAACACCCGCTATCTGCCGGACATCCCGTTCCCCGACGCCCTGACCGCCACCGCCGATCTGGACCACGCCCTCGGCGGCGCCGATGGCTGCCTGATCGCCGTGCCCAGCCACGCCCTGCGTGCCACGCTGGAACGGCTGGTGGACAGCGCCCATCCACCCGAGGCCCTGGTCTGGGCCACCAAGGGCCTGGACCCCGCCAGCCGAGAGTTCCCCCACCAGCTCATCGGACACTACTTCCCGGGTCGCCCCATGGCGGTGATCTCCGGGCCCACCTTCGCCGGGGAGGTCGCCGCCGGTCGGCCCACCGCCGTCACCGTCGCCAGTGACTCCGACGCGCTCGCCGGGGAGTGGCTGGGCCGTCTCCACGGCCCCACCTTCCGCGCCTACTCCAGCAGCGACATCATCGGCGTCGAGCTGGGTGGGGCGGTGAAGAACGTCCTGGCCATCGCCACCGGCATCGCCGACGGCCTCGGTCTCGGCGCCAATACCCGGGCCGCGCTGATCACGCGCGGACTGGCCGAGGCCATGCGCCTCGGCCGTTGCCTGGGCGCCCAGTCGGAGACCTTCATGGGGCTTGCCGGCATGGGCGATCTGGTCCTGACCTGTACCGACGATCAGTCCCGCAACCGCCGCTTCGGGCTGGCGCTCGGGCGTGGAGAATCCCTGGCGACGGCGCGGGGGGCCATCGATCAGGTGGTCGAGGGTGAACCCACCAGCCAGGCCATCCGCGACCTGGCCCGGGAGCTCGAGGTGGAGATGCCCATCGTCGAGGAGGTCCACCGGGTCCTGCACGCGGGTGTCCCCCCGGGCGAGGCCGTCGAGCACCTGCTGGCCCGGGAGCCGAAGCCGGAATACTGACGCCCCGGCTGCCGTCCCCCCTCAGCGCTCGGCGCCCGCAAACCCTTGCTGACGCCACGCCTCATAGAGGCAGACAGCCACGCTGTTGCCCAGGTTCATGCTGCGATTGCCGGGGCGCAGCGGTAATCGCAGCCACCGTTCCTGCGGGATGGTGGCCAGCAGCTCCGCCGGCAGCCCGGCCGTCTCCGATCCGAACACCAGGACATCGCTCGGCTCGATGGTGATGCTGTGGAAGGGCGTCGCGCCCCGTGTGGTCAGGGCAAGCAGCCGTCGTCCGGCAAGGTGTTCCACGCAGGCCGCCCAGTCACGGTGTACCGTGAACCGCGTGCGCTCGTGGTAATCCAGTCCCGCGCGACGCAACCGGCTGTCATCGAGTTCGAAGCCCAGCGGTTCCACCAGATGCAAGCCGGCGCCGGTATTGGCGCACAGCCGGATGACATTGCCGGTGTTCGGCGGGATCTCCGGCTGATGCAGGACCACCTCGCACGGTCCATTCATGGGCCGGGATCCTCCCGCCCCATCTCCTTGATCTTGCGCGTCAGGGTATTCCGGCCCCAACCGAGGAGATGGGCCGCCTCCTGCCGCCGCCCCCCGGTATGTGCCAGGGCCGTGCGGATGAGCAGTCGCTCCACCTCCGGCACGGCATCCGCCAGCGCCCCCGCCTCACCGCCGGCCAGCCGGCTCCGTGCCCATGCCTGGAAGGCATCGCGCCAGTCGCCGGCCGCCTCCACGGACCCCGTAGCCTCGCCGGTCCGGGCGCCGCGCAGTTCACGCGGCAGGTCCTCCAGATGGATCTGCTGGCCGGGGGACATCACGGTCAGCCAGCGGCACACGTTCTCCAGCTGGCGTACGTTCCCCGGCCAGTCAAGGCCCGCCAGCCAGCGCTCGGTCTCGGCGTCGGCGACCTTGGGATCCACCTCCAGTTCCTCGGCGGCGCGTACCAGAAAATGGCGGATCAGCAGCGGGATGTCCTCCCGCCGGTCGCGCAGCCCCGGTAGCTGGATGCGGATGACATTGAGGCGATGGAACAGGTCTTCACGGAACTGCCCCTGACGGACGCGCTCCTCCAGGTCCTGATGGGTCGCCGCGATGATCCGGGTGTCCACACGCACCGGATCGCGTCCACCGACACGATAGAACTCGCTGTCGGCCAGTACCCGCAGCAGGCGCGTCTGCAGCTCCGCCGGCATGTCGCCGATCTCGTCGAGGAAGAGCGTGCCCCCGTGCGCCTGTTCGAAGCGCCCCCGGCGCATGGACTGGGCACCGGTGAAGGCCCCCCGTTCGTGGCCGAACAGCTCCGATTCCAGTAGATCGCGGGGGATGGCCGCCATGTTCAGGGCGACGAACGGACCCCCCGCCCGCGGACTGTGCTGATGCAGCGCCTGGGCCACCAGCTCCTTGCCGGTCCCCGATTCGCCATTGATCAGCACGGTGATGTTCGAATGCGACAGCCGCCCGATGGCGCGGAAGACCTCCTGCATCGCCGGCGCCTCGCCGATGAGGCCCCCGAGACGCCCCGGGGTCACCGCCGCCTCGTCGGCCGGGCCACTCTCGTCCCCGTGGGCTACGGCGCGCTCCACCAGCTCCACCGCCTCGTCCACGTCGAACGGCTTGGGCAGGTATTCGAAGGCACCGCCCTGATAGGCCGACACCGCGCTGTCCAGGTCCGAATGGGCGGTAATGATGATCACCGGGAGTTCCGGATGATCGCGCTGGATCCGTTCCAGCAGCTCGAGGCCGCCCATCCCCGGCATGCGGATATCGGTGACGATGGCCGCCGGACGCGCCGTTTCCAGGCGCTCCGCCACGGCGGTCGCCTCCTCGAACGTCTCCACCGCATAGCCCGCCCCGAGCAGCGCCTTTTCCAGTACCCAGCGCATGGAGCGGTCGTCGTCGATGACCCAGATGGTCGTCTCGCTCATGGCGTCCCCTCTTCGCGGGCCGGCAACAGGATGCTGAACTTGGTCCGCCCCGGCCGGCTCTCGCATTCGATCAGTCCATCATGCTGATTCACCAGGGACTGGGCGATGGAGAGGCCCAGTCCGGTGCCATCAGGGCGTCCGGTGATCATCGGATAGAAGATGTTCTCCACCATCTCCTCCGGGATCCCCGGCCCGTTGTCGATGACATCCAGGCAGAGCACCAGGCGGTGGCGCACGTGGCCGATGGTGTACTGGCGGGCCGAGCGGGTGCGCAGGATGATCTCGCCCTCGCGACCGATGGCCTGGGCCGCATTGCGGACGATGTTCAGGGTCGCCTGGATGAGCATGTCGGCATCCCCGGCCAGATCCGGCAGGCTCGGGTCGTAATCACGGACGATCCGCACGCCGCTGGCCACCTCCGCCTGGACCAGGGTGCGTACCCGCTCGACCACCTCGTGGAGGTTCAGCTCGCGCTTCTGCGGAACCGCATTGGGGCCGATCATCCGGTTGACCAGGTTGCGCAGCCTGTCGGTCTCGTGGGTAATGACCTCGGTGTATTCGCGCAGATGCGGCTCGGAGACCTCGCGCTCCAGAAGCTGTGCCGCGCCGCGCAGGCCACCCAGCGGGTTCTTTATCTCGTGGGCCAGGCCGCGTATCAGGGCCCGGGTGGCCTGGTTCTGGGCCAGCAGGTTCTCTTCCCGGGCGATGCGCAGCTGGCGATCCACCTGGTTGAGTTCGAGCAACAGCTCGCTCTCCTGTGACGCGCCGGCCAGCGGTATGGCGGTGAGATCGATGGTCGCCCAGCGGCCGTTGGTGAGCGCCAGCTCGCATTCCCGCTCGGTGTACGGATGGCCACTCTGCAGGGCCTGGTGGATGTCCTCCATCAGGGCTTCGCCACTGAGCAGCGAGCGGATCGGCGTCCCCTGGAGCCGGGCGGCACTGATCCCGATGAGGCTCTCCCCGGCGGGATTGATGTAGCGGATGCGCAGCTCGGCATCCAGCAGGCAGACCGTGGTATTCAGGTTGTCCAGGATCCGCTGGGTCAGCGGCAGCGGTACCGCGCTCGAGGGTTCCATGGGTCGGCACCTTGCGCTTTCCGGGACGGCGACAGCCACCGGCCTGGAAAGCGCCCCCTGACGGGGGCGCCAGCTCAGTCTAGACGCTGAAGTACATGTCGAACTCCACCGGGTGGGTGGACATGCGCAGACGGGTGATCTCTTCCATCTTCAGATCCACGTAGCCCTGGATCATGTCCTCGGTGAAGACACCGCCCTGCATGAGGAACTCCTTGTCCTTCTCCAGTTCCTCGATGGCCTGCTCCAGCGAGCTGCAGACCGTCGGGACCTCCTTCTCCTCTTCCGGCGGCAGGTCGTAGAGGTTCTTGTCCATGGCATCGCCCGGGTGGATCTTGTTCACGATGCCGTCGACGCCGGCCATCATCAGCGCCGCGAAGGCCAGGTAGGGGTTGGCGGTCGGGTCGGGGAAGCGGACCTCGACACGCCGCGCCTTCGGGTTGGCCACGTACGGGATGCGGATGGAGGCCGAGCGGTTGCGGGCCGAGTAGGCCAGCATCACCGGCGCCTCGAAGCCCGGCACCAGACGCTTGTAGCTGT
>CAZGJO010000107.1:0-7206 GCA_964525685.1 uncultured Ectothiorhodospiraceae bacterium
TGGTCCCCACGTTCACGTGCGGCTTGGTGCGTTCAAATTTCTCTTTGGACACGGGATTGACTCCTTCCGGTTGCTTCGACTGCTGACACGCATCTGACGCCCGGGTTTTCCGTGCGCCCCCTGAAGAATGGAGCCCATAACCAGAATTGAACTGGTGACCTCTCCCTTACCAAGGGAGTGCTCTACCGCTGAGCTATATGGGCCCTGTAAACGCCAAGCGCGGCGCCCGGCAACCCCGACGGGGCCGAGCGCCGCACAGCTGGAGCGGGTGATGGGAATCGAACCCACATCATCAGCTTGGAAGGCTGAGGTTCTACCATTGAACTACACCCGCCGCAAATCGTCCTGCTGCGGCATCGCCATCCCTGCGGCCTTTCGCAGCCACCATCCGGGTGGCGTTTCATATGTGGTGGAGGGGGGAGGATTCGAACCTCCGAAGGCTGAGCCGTCAGATTTACAGTCTGATCCCTTTGACCACTCGGGAACCCCTCCTGAACTGAGCCGGCTATTCTGTCCCAGCGTTACGGCCATGTCAACACCGCACCGCGGGCCTTCTCCTAACCCCGGACCGTACAATTCCGCCCCCCCTCCTTGGCCTTGTAGAGAGCCGTGTCGGCACGCTTCATCACCTCTTCCGCCGTCATGCCGCGCGTCGGTTCCGAGACCCCGATGCTGATGGAGACGTGCACCTGCCGACCCTTGTCTCCTCGGCGACTCTGACGACCCTGTTTCTTCTTCTTCGGCCTGTCCACGCCACGCAGGGAGAACGGCCGCGCCGCAATGGCCTCGCGCACGCGGTCCAGCACCGGCACCACATCATCCGCAGCGCGTCCGGGGAACAGCAGCGTGAACTCCTCCCCCCCGTACCGGAAGGCGCGCGCGCCTCCGCCGGTTCGCTCGAGCATGCGGGCCACGTGGCGCAGCACCTGGTCCCCCGCTTCGTGTCCATGGGTGTCGTTGAAGGACTTGAAGTGGTCGATATCGGTCATGGCCAGGGCATACCGGTTCCCCAGCCGCGCCAGCTGCTCCTCCAGGGCGCGCCGCCCCGGCAGCCCGGTCAATTCATCGCGATAGGCCATACGGTGGGAATCGAGCACCGTCCCGATCACCAGTAGCAGGCCCATCACCGTGAACAGCGCCTCGCTCAACAACGGCTGTTCCGCCCGCACCAGGGTGGTCACCACCATGGCCCAGACCCCGATCAGCGCACCGTCCATGGCGCCCCGCCGGCGCACCAGTCGCCAGACCAGCAGCGGCAGCGCCATGGCCAGCACCAGGGCCCCACCTTCCCCCGCACCCCAGTCGCTCAACCACGCCGCCGGGAGCCAGCCCGGCTCGTGCCACCACTCCGGCGTTTCACCGTCGCGGGCGGTGTACACCGCCGCCCCGGCGATCAGGCCCAGCCATGCCCAGCGTGGCAGGGCGTGTCCGGTGAACAGCCCTCGCTCCGGGAGCCAGGCGAACAGGACCAGGTTCACCCCCATGGCCACGGCGATCAGAGCCTGCAGGGCGATGGCCTGTGCTGCGGTCTCGGTAAGGGCGGCGGCGGCATACATCACCACGGCGGTGACGGCGATGAAGACCACCGCGCTGCGGTTGAACAGCCAGCCGATGGCCATGGCCATGGCCAGGGCGACGTAGGGGAGGGCCGGAAGGACGGCGATGAGTTCCGAGGGAAGCGGCCACTGGTTCAGGTGGCGCGCGAGGATGAGGGCCAGGGCAATCGCCACGACGGCCAGTGCCGGTCCGGCGCCGATACGCGGCATCGGTGTCCTCCCGGACGCAAGGGGAAACTGGAGCTGGCGAGAGGAATCGAACCCCCGACCGGCTGATTACAAATCAGCTGCTCTACCGACTGAGCTACGCCAGCAAGATGTGCGAACGGCGATTGTAGGGGAGTCCCGCGTAGAGCTCAATCGTCGCCACGGGTGCGTATCTGCTCCACCATCCCGCTGGTGGAGAGCCCCTCCTCGAATCCGAGGATCCGCACTTCGCCTCCGGCGGCGGCCACGCAATCGTGCCCGGCGACCTCCTCCGGTCGATAATCCCCCCCCTTGACCAGGCAGTCCGGGACCACCCGGCAGATCAATCGCTCGGGGGTCGCCTCGCTGAACGGCACCACCCAGTCGACGGCACGCAGCCCCGCAAGCACGGCCATGCGCCGCTCCAGCCGGTTGAGTGGACGGCCCTCGCCCTTGAGGGCAGTGACCGAGGCGTCATCGTTGACCGCGACGATCAGGCGATCGCCCAGGGCCGCCGCCTCCTCGAGGTAACCGACATGGCCGGCGTGGAGCAGGTCAAAGCAGCCATTGGTCATCACCAGTCGCTCCCCCCGCGCCCGCGCCTCGGCTACCGCCAGCATGAGTTGGTCTTCACTGACCACACCAAGGGCCTGGTCCCGCTCACCGACCGCTCGGGCACGCAACTCCGGCACCGAGACCGTGGCCGTGCCCAGTTTGCCCACCACGATGCCGGCACCGGCATTGGCCAGGCTCATGGCGTGGGCGAGATCCTCACCGGCGGCCAGTCCGGCAGCCAACAGGGCGATGACCGTATCGCCCGCCCCGGTCACATCGAAGACCTCGCGGGCGCGGGCCGGCAGATGGGTCTCCTGCCCCCCGGGTTGGATCAGGCTCATCCCGGCCCCGCCCCGCGTGATCAGCAGGGCGCCCAGGTCCAGCCGCCCCCGGAGCCGTTCGCCCTCACGCACCAGGGTCGTCTCATCGGGACAGGGACCGACCACGTTCTCCACCTCGGGCAGGTTGGGTGTCAGGACGGTGGCGCCCGCATACGGGTCGAAACTGTCCCCCTTGGGATCCACCAGGACCCGGCAGTTCCTCTCCCGCGCCCACTGGATGTAGGTGGACACGCGCCGCAATGTGCCCTTGGCGTAGTCGGAGAACACCACCACATCCGCCTCGTCCAGGGCTTCGAGGATGTGCTCTTCGAAGGCGTCGATGGCCGCGCCGTCGGTCGGCGGTTCCTCCTCGAAATCCAGTCGGATAAGCTGCTGATTGCGCGACAGGACGCGCAGCTTGGTGCTGGTCGGGTGGCCGGGAGCGCGGACCAGACGACAATCGACGCCGGCGGAGCGCAATGCCGTGGTCATCGCATCGCCGGCCTCGTCGTCACCGATGATCCCGACCAGACGTGGTTCCATCCCCAGTGCGGCGAGGTTCAGGGCAACGTTGGCCGCACCGCCCGGCCGGTCTTCTTCCCCGGCCATGCGGACCACCGGGACCGGCGCCTCCGGGGAGATGCGGCGGGTCTCGCCTCGCCAGTAGCGGTCGAGCATCACGTCCCCGATGACCACCACCCGAGCCCCGGTGAAATCGGGGATGTTCAGCTGCATGGTCCGTCCTCGAAGGCATCGCAAAGGATGTGGAGGAGGAGGATGTGGGCCTCCTGAATGCGGGCCGTCTCGTCCACCGGGACGGTCAGGGCGTGGTCCACGACCCGGCCCATCGCGCCGCCGTCGCGCCCGAGCAGTCCGAGCGTGGTCACCCCCAGCTGGCTAGCGGCGTTCACCGCCGCTAGGATATTGGGGCTGTTGCCGGAGGTGGAGATGGCCACCAGACAGTCCCCGGTCCGCGCCAGGGACTCGAGCTGTCGCGCATACACCCGCTCGAACCCGTAGTCGTTCCCGATGGAGGTCAGTGCCGAGGTGTCGGTGGTCAGCGCGATGGCGGGAAACCCCGGCCGATCGCTGCGGTAGCGGCCGGTGAGCTCGGCGGCGAAGTGTTGTGCATCCGCGGCCGAGCCGCCATTGCCGCAGACGAACACCCGCCCACCGGCGCGAAAGGTGGCCTGAAGATGGCGGACGGCGCTGTGCACCTCGTCCTCCAACCCGGTGAGGGTATCAATGGCCGCGCGGTGCCCGTCGAGTGCTGTCTGAAAATCCATGCGCTTCTCGCTGTTGCGTTGCCGGGAGCCGATTACGGTGCGATGTCCTCACACGGACGCTGGGTCACATCGGCCCCTTCGACCCCCCGGGTGATCGAATCCAGCAGCGATCGTTCGACGGCCTCCCCACCCTCCTGTCGCACGGCAACCCAATGGCCCACGGCCTGGACCGCCACCTCGTCGATGCCGGTGTCGAAGCCCTGCACCCGTACCCGGGTCTCGCGCCTTTCCGCCCCCTCCCGTGTAGAGAAGAGACCCAGCGAGATCCCGCGCGCCATGCGGCCGCTGTTGATGAGCTGGATGTCCTCGATGCCATGCTCTTCCAGGCGCTGCAGTGTCGCCCGGGCCCCTCCCATATCGTCGGCGGGCGGAATGTGGACCCAGTAACGCGGCATCTCGGTCTCCTCGGACCAGTGGTCGACCACGCGCAACCCCTGCTCCGCGGCCTCATCCCGGATATGCTCTCGCTGGTCCGTGGAGGGCAGTGGCCCGATGATGTGGCACTGGGCCGTGCTCTCGGCCTCACGGGTCTCCGGTGCCTCCTGTTCGTCCCGGTCCTCCGCTTCAGCGATCTCGGCGACGGCCCCTTCCTCCGCCGTCGAGGCGGGCTCGGCCGGTTCATCGACCAGGCGCAGCGGGGCGACCGCATCCTCGCCGGCTTCGGCTTCGCGACCGTCGGACTGGGCACTCCAGATGTTGTAACCCAGATAGCCCGCGTTCAGCAGGAGCAGACTGAGGAAGAGGATCTTCATGCGCTAACCATCCCGGTTCCGACGTGCCATGATCTCGATTCCGGCCAGGACCAGCTGCGCGTCGTGGGTCCAGGACGACGGGAGATGGGCTGCAAGCGCCTCCGCATCGCCCCCCGTCACGATCACCGGCAACCGAGCCAGGGCGGGATCCTGAGACTGTACCATACAACAGGCCCCCAGCAGTGCGTAAGCGGGGCCCAGGGAGAGGCCGGCGGCGGTGGAGCGCCCGAGCCGTTCACTCGGGAGCGCCGCTGGCCCCGCCTCGAGGCCCACGCTCGCCCCGAGGCTCTCGAGTTGGGTGCGGATGCCGGGGAGGATGACCCCGCCCCGGTGTTCGCCCGCGACCAGTGCGTCGATGGTGGTCGCCGTACCGGCATCACACACGACGGCGCCCTCCGGGAATCGGGCATGAGCGGCGACCAGTGCCGCGAATCGGTCGATGCCGAGCAGTTCCGGCGCCTGGTAGCCATTGGTGACCCCCCATCCCACCGCCGGCGTCCGCAACCAGCGGATGGGCGCGCTCCACACAGTCCGGACGGCCTGTTCGATATCGGATTCGACCCCGGTGGGGGCGACGCTGGCGATGACCACCTCGCTCGGCGGGGACAGGGGAGCCCACTGTTCGGGCAACACCGCCAACGAACCGAGCGGGGTCGCTGCGGACAGGGCCTCCCCCGTGTCCTGTCGCGCGAGCCACTTCACCCGTGTGTGACCAAGGTCGACGTAGAGTCTCATCACACGCTCCGCAGACTGGCCTCGCCGGCGTGGCAATGGCGAATACCGGCCGATTTCTCCAGTACCAGGGCGCCCGAGTCGGTGACCCCGCGCGCGATCCCGGTGTGCTCGCCCTGCTCGTCGATGATTCGCACCCCCTGGTCGCGGAAGTGATCGTGCGCCTCCCAGATGGCGCGAAGTCGCGGCCAGGCGGATTCCAGGTCCATTTCCAACAACAGCCCCACGAGCTCCTCGGTCAGGCGAGCCAATAACTGCGCGTCCGGGATCTCACCGGGATCCATCCAGTCCGCCAGGCCGATCCGGTCGGCCGCTGCCTGGGAAGCAAGATTGAGACCGAAGCCGACCACCAGTATCCACCGTCCACCCTGTTGTCTCTGTTCGACAAGGATGCCGCCGAGCTTACACCCATCGCGCAGGATGTCATTGGGCCATTTGAGGGTCAGACCGTGGATGCCGAAGCCAGCGAGGATTTCGACAATGCGGGCGACCACTGCGAGGGAGACGTAACCCGGTGCGGCACTCGACCGACCGGTGGCGAGGGAGTAATAGAGGCCGGCGCCGGGGGGAGAGTCCCAGACACGGCCACGCCGCCCTCGTCCGGCCGTCTGCTCGGCTGCAACCGCACAGCACGCGCGCCCGGCTTCGGGGGAGGCTTCACGTACCCGATCATTGGTCGATGTGACGCGATCATCGATGGACAGCGACTGGATCCGGGCACGCACGTTCGAACCCATGGCGTTGTGCACCGCTCCGGGTTCTGGCGGGTACCAACACCTCACCGCTTGCCGCTCCCCCCTGGCGAGTCACACCGGGGCGCTGTCCAACGCTTCGGGCTGCTTGAAGAGGCCGACCTTCAGATCGGTGGCGTGGTAGATGACCTGGCCATCCACTTCCGTGGTCGCATCGGCCAGCCCCATGAACAGCCGCCGCTTGATGACTCGCTTGAAATGGACGCGATAGACGACCTGGCTCGCCGTCGGCAGCACCTGACCGCTGAACTTCACATCGCCGGCACCCAGTGCACGGCCATGGCCCTCCCCGCCGATCCAGCCCAGGAAGAAGCCGACCATCTGCCACATGGCATCCAGGCCGAGGCAACCCGGCATCACCGGATCGCCCTTGAAGTGGCAATCGAAGAACCAGAGGTCCGGCCTGACGTCGAGTTCGGCGACCATGAGACCCTTGCCGTAGTCACCGCCCTCTTCAGTGATGGTACTGATGCGGTCGAACATGAGCATCGGCGGTGCCGGCAACTGCGGGTTGCCGGGCCCGAACAGCTCTCCACGCGAGGAGGCCAGCAGATCATCGTAATCGTAGGCGTTCTTTCTGTTCATGGGTTTCTCCAGACAAAAAAAACCCCGTACGCAATGGGCACGGGGTTTGGGATAGGAGCCTGGCGGTGACCTACTTTCACACGGGTAACCCCGCACTATCATCGGCGCTGAGTGGTTTCACTTCCGAGTTCGGGATGGGATCGGGTGGTTCCCACTCGCTATGGCCGCCAGGCAAACTGGTTGCACCATTTTCTGGTGCTGAAATCGGGAATGGCATCTGCTGTATGCTGCTCTGAGCCAGACCATTTGGGTGTTGTATGGTCAAGCCTCACGGGCAATTAGTATCGGTTAGCTTCACGCATTGCTGCGCTTCCACACCCGACCTATCAACGTCCTCGTCTTGGACGGCCCTTCAGGGACCTCGAAGGTCCAGGGAGACCTCATCTTGAGGTGGACTTCCCGCTTAGATGCTTTCAGCGGTTATCCCTTCCGTACTTAGCTACCCGGCAATGCCACTGGCGTGACAACCGGAACACCAGAGG
>CAZGJO010000108.1:0-7092 GCA_964525685.1 uncultured Ectothiorhodospiraceae bacterium
GAGGATCACGGTGGGCTGTTCGGTGTCGGTGATCATTGCGTTGCTGTCTCCGGGATGTTCGGCTGTGCCGAGGGCCGCGGTGCGTTACCATACCGCGAATGGCCATCGGCAACCACGACCGCGAGAACGGATGAAGACCCTGGGAGAACAGGCCGTCCCCGCTACCATGCGGACCCACGCCGCCAATTACCGCATGCTCGTGCGCCTGCTCGGGACCTTCCCGGCGTGCGCCGGGGATGTGGCCGTGGCCGGCGAGGGCCGCAGCGAGCTGCGCGTGGTGGTGCTCGAGCGTTCGCCGTACACCTCCACCGTCCGCCTGGAGCACAACCTGGGGACCGGAAGCCGCTGCCTCGACGATGTCATCCTGACCGTGCGGGCCTACCACGACGCGCGGGTGGCCGAGGTGATCGACTACCAGGACGGCGGCCGGCTCGAGCCGCGCTACCGCTATCCCAATGCGGCCATGCGCCTGCCGGACGAGAAGCGCCAGGTGAACCGCTTCCTGGCGGACTGGTTGCGCTACTGTCTGCGGATGGGCCTGCGCGAGGTGGCGGCTCCCGCGTCCACCTGAGTCTCGACCCCGCTCCGTGGCGCTGGCGTTATGCCGGCGTTTTTTTTAATCTGGGGTCATGAACCTGACCGCCGATCTGCTGCCCGCCGCCTGGCTCTGGCCGACCCATCTGATCCTGGCCGTGCTCCTGTTCGGGCTGCTGCGCGCGACGCCATGGCAGTGGCTGAACGAGCGCACCTTCCTCCACCTGCTGGCCGGCTCCACGGTGCTGCTGCTGATCCTCTGGAGTGTGCGCGCCACCTCGCTGGGCGGGCTCCACTACCACTTCCTCGGGGCGACACTGTTCACGCTGATGTTCGGCTGGGCCTACGCCATGGTGGCGCTGACGGTGGTGGTCTTCGGCGCCACCGGCTACGGGCTCGGGGACTGGGCCACGGTCTCCCTGAACACGCTGCTGCTGGCGATCCTGCCGGTCTATCTGGCCCACAGCCTGCTGCGCGCCCTGGAGCGCTACCTGCCGCACCACTTCTTCATCTACGTCTTCGGCAACGGCTTCTTCGGGGCCGCGGCCATCGTGGCGGTAACCGTGGTGGCCTCGGCCCTGATCCCGGTGGTGGCCGGCGCGCAGCCCTGGGACCGTGTCTTCGACCACTTCCTGGCCTACACGCCGATGATGATGTTCGGCGAGGCCTTCATCACCGGCATGGTTCTCACGATGCTCGTGGTCTTCCGCCCCGACTGGGTGGTCACCTTCTCCGACGAGCGTTACATCAAGGGCAAATAGGGGCGTAATCACGCTATGGATGAACAGTTCTGGCACGAGCGCTGGGAAAACAACCAGATCGGCTTCCACGAGGATCGGGTGAACACCCACCTGGAGGCGTACTGGCACGAACTGGGGCTGGCGCGCGGTACCAAGGTCTTTGTCCCGCTGTGCGGCAAGGCGCGCGATCTGCTCTGGCTGCGCGCCCAGGGCCACGAGGTGCTCGGCATCGAGGTCTCGGCCATCGCCGTGCGCGACTTCTTCGCCGAGAACGATCTGCGCCCGACGGTGACCGAGTGCGCCATCGGCGAGCGCTGGAGCGTGGACGGGCTGACCCTCATCCGCGGTGATTTCTTCGACCTGGACAGCACGGAGACCGAGGGCTGCGCCGGGGTCTTCGACCGCGCCTCGCTGATCGCCCTGCCGCCCGCCATGCGCCAGGACTATGCCGCCCATCTCAAGGCGATCCTGCCGGGCTGGACCGAGACGCTGCTGGTCACCCTGGACTATCCGCCGGAGGAGATGAACGGACCGCCCTTCCCGGTGACCGAGGCCGAGGTGCGCGCTTTGTACGGCGATACGTGGGCCATCGAGCGCCTGTGGCAGGCCGATGCGCTGGAGGAGAATCGCAAGTTCCGCGATCGCGGCGTCTCCCGACTGCTGGAGACGGTCTACCGTCTCAGCCCGCGCTGAGGGGGTCGCCATGATCGAAAGCGAAAGCCCGCTCTACCCCGCGAGCCACCCCCTGCGCGAGACCATCCACGACGAGGTCCATGCGCGTTTCTACGAGCCGGTGGACCCGCCGGCGCGAGCCTCGTGGCTGGCGCTCTTCTCGCCGCGCGAGGCCATCGCCGAGGAGCGCGAGCGGATCGCCGAGCTCTGCCGCCATTTCGGTGTCGACGACAGCCTGCCCAAGGAGAACTTCGTCGCCCGCGACCTCGGCCCGCTGAAGATGCGCTGGGAACGCCACAACGAGTTCTCCACCTGGGCCTTCTTCATCAATGGCCTGACATTCGACGACCCCTTCGCCGAACCCGTGATCGGGCTGCTGCCACCGGAATGGGTGCGCTCGCTGCCGGGGCAGACCATCGCCGCCATCCACCTCGCCCTGGAGGCGCGGGACATGCCGGACCGTTCCATGGAGGAGCTGGCGGCGATCTTCGCGCCGAACACCTTCATCGGTAACGGGGTCGCCGGCGGCGAGGCCCACGTCTGGACCGACTTCCGGATCCATGACGACGGCTTCGCCCGCTTCCTGGTACGTGATTTCGATCTCTCCCGCCGTCAGGCGGGGCGGTTGGTCCAGCGCCTGTTCGAGCTGGAGACCTATCGGCTGATGGCGCTGCTGGCCCTGCCGCTGGCCCGCGAGCTGATGCCGGAGATGAACGAACTGGAGGGGCGGCTCAACGCCATCAACGACGAGATGACCAACCTCTCCGCCGATGGCCTGGAGCACACCGACCGACAGCAGGCACTGCTTGGCGACCTGTCCGAGCTGGCCGCCGACGTCGAGCGCATCGGCAGTTACACCAGCACCCGGTTCCACGCCTCGCGGGCGTATGCAGCGCTGGTCAACAAGCGCGTCGAGGCACTGCGGGTGGTGCGCACCCCCGGTCTGCAGACCCTGCCGGAATACCTCGGCCGCCGCCTCGACCCGGCGATGCAGACCTGCGAGTCCCAGGCCGAGCGGCTGGAGTCGCTCTCCACCCGGATCCACCGCACCAGCTCGCTGCTGCGCACCCGGGTCGACGTCGCCCTGGAGCGTCAGAACCGCGACCTGCTGCGCTCGATGAACCGCCGCGCCCACCTGCAGTTGCGCCTGCAGCAGACCGTCGAGGGGCTGTCGGTGGTGGTGATCAGCTACTACCTGACCAGTCTGGTGGCCTACCTGCTGCGCGGGGTGGACGAGGGCGTCGGCCTGCCGCTGCCGGTGAACATCGCCATCGGCGCCGCGGTGCCGGTGGTGGTGGGGGGCGTCTGGCTGACCCTGCGACTGCTGCGCCGGGGGCTGGAGACGTGCGACAGCGAGTAGCCGCCGGCATGGACTACCCTGAGGGCTGAGCTGGGCAGCTCGTCGCTGTCCGTTGGCTTCAGGGTTTCTGCAGGGAGGAGTGGTGGACGCGGACCTCATTGTTGTCGGCGGCGGATTGGCCGGGAGCCTGCTGGCCCTGCGTCTGGCCGGGCGCAGGCCGGCGCCCCGGGTGCTGCTGCTGGAGCACGGCCCGAGCCTGGGCGGCAACCACACCTGGTCGTACCACGGCAGCGATCTGATCCCGGGGCAGCACGCCTGGCTGGCGCCGTTGCTGGCGCACCAGTGGTCCGGCCACTCGGTGCGTTTCCCGCGCTTCCGGCGTGAGCTGGCCGGGGACTACCGCACCATCACCGCCGAACGGCTGCATCAGCGGCTGCTGGCGGCCGGGGTCGCCACCATCCGCTTGAACACGACGGTAGCCGAGCTGGGCCACCGGCGGGTGGTGCTGGCCGACGGCGCGGTGCTGGAGGCGGCGGCGGTGGTCGATGCCCGGGGCGAGCCGCCACGGGAGCGCCTCGCCCTGGGCTACCAGAAGTTCGTCGGCCTGGAGGTGACCCTCGATCGCCCCCACGGTCTGACCGGGCCGATCCTGATGGATGCCACCGTGCCCCAGAAGGACGGCTACCGCTTCCTCTACACCCTGCCGCTGGCGGCGGACCGCCTGCTGGTGGAGGACACCCGCTACAGCGACGGGGCGGCGCTGGACACCGAGGGGCTGGCGCGGGCGGCGCGTGACTACGCCGGTGAACAGGGCTGGTCCATCCACACCGTGGAGCGTGCCGAGACCGGCGTGCTGCCCATTGTGCTGGCCGGACATCCGCCCGCAGTCACGCCGGAGGGGGCGGCGCCGCGCATCGGTCTCGGCGCCGGCCTGTTCCACCCGACCACCGGCTACTCGCTGCCCGACGCGGTGCGCACCGCCGAGGCCATCGCCGCCGCCGGGACCCTCGATGCCGACGGCGTGCGCCGGGTGGTCGACCGGCTGGTCGCCGAGCACTGGCGGCGCACCGGCTTCTTCCGCCTGCTCAACCGGATGCTGTTCGGCGCCGCCGCGCCGGAGCGCCGCTACCGGGTGCTGGAACGCTTCTACCGTCTGCCGGAGCCGCTCATCGCGCGGTTCTACGCCGGCCGGCCGACCGTGGCCGATCGCCTGCGGGTGCTGGCCGGGCGGCCGCCGGTGCCGCTGCTCCGCGCGCTGACCTGCCTGTCGGCGCGCCCCTTTCTTGAACGCCACGGCCTCTCGGCCAAGGAGAACCCCTGCAATGAGTGATTCAGCCCCTCGGGTCGCGGTCATCGGCGCCGGTTTCGGCGGCCTGGCCCTGGCCATCCGCCTGCAGGCCATGGGCTGCCGGACCACGCTGCTGGAGCGCCGCGATCGTCCCGGTGGCCGCGCCTATGTCTACGAGGAGGCGGGCTTCGTCTTCGATGCCGGGCCGACGGTGATCACCGATCCGTCCGCCCTGCGAGCGCTGTTCGAGCTGGCCGGGCGCGACATGGCCGACTACGTCGAACTGCTGCCGGTGGATCCGATGTACCGCCTCTGCTGGGACGACGGCACGGTGTTCGACTACAGCGCCGATCCCGACGCGCTGGAGGCGCAGATCCGGGCGCTGGCGCCGGACGATGTGGCGGGCTACCACCGCTTCCACGCGTACTCGAAGAAGGTCTTCGAGACCGGCTATCTGAAGCTGGGCCACGTGCCGTTCCTCTCCGTGGCGAGCATGCTGCGGGTGGCGCCGGCGCTGCTGAAGCTGCAGGCGTGGCGCAGCGTCTACGCCCATGTGGGTCGCTTTGTTCGCCACCCGAAGCTGCGCCAGGCGCTCTCCTTCCATCCGCTGCTGGTGGGCGGCGATCCCTTCCGCACCTCCGGGATCTACGCCCTGATCCATGCCCTGGAGCGGGAGTGGGGCGTCTGGTTCGCGCGCGGCGGCACCGGCGCGCTGGTGAACGGCATGGCGCGGCTGTTCCGGGACATGGGGGGCGAGCTGCGGCTGAATGCCGAGGTCAGCGGGATCACCACCGACGGTGCGCGGGTCACCGGGGTGACCACCGCCATCGGTGACGAACCCTTCGATGCCGTGGCCAGCAACGCCGATGTGGTGCACACCTACAAGGGCCTGCTGAAGGGGAGCCCGCGCGGCCCGGAGCAGGCCCGGAAGCTGGAGCGCAAGCGCTTCAGCATGTCGCTGTTCGTGGTCTACTTCGGGCTGCGCCGGGAGCACCCGGACCTCAGCCACCACACGGTGCTGTTCGGGCCGCGCTACCGCGAACTGATCCGCGAGATCTTCGATGGTCCGGAACTGCCGGAGGACTTCTCCCTCTATCTGCACGCACCGTCGGTGACCGACGCCGGTCTCGCCCCCGAGGGCTGCAGCACCTACTACGCCCTGTCGCCGGTGCCGCATCTCGGCAGCGCCGACATCGACTGGGCGGTGGAGGGGCCGCGCTACGCGGAGCGCATCCTGGAACGGCTGGAGCAGACCCTGATCCCCGGTCTGCGCGAGGACCTGGTGGTGCAGCGCATCCTCACCCCCTTCGACTTCCGCGACCAGCTCCACGCCCATCTGGGCTCCGCCTTCTCGATGGAGCCGGTGCTGACCCAGAGCGCCTGGTTCCGGCCGCACAACCGCGACAGCGCCCTGCACAACCTCTATCTGGTGGGTGCCGGCACCCACCCCGGTGCCGGCATCCCCGGGGTGGTCGGCTCGGCCCGTGCCACGGCCGGCCTGATCGCCGCCGACTTCGGTCTGGAGGAGAACGGCGGTGGATGAGGTCGCCCGTCAGAGCCAGGCGAGCCTCGATCAGGGCTCGAAGAGCTTCGCCGCCGCCGCGCGGCTGTTCGACCGCGAGACCCGCGACAGCGTCCGTCTGCTCTACGCCTGGTGCCGCCACTGCGACGACGTGGTCGACGGCCAGCAGCTCGGCTTCAACCGCGCCGCCGCCGACGTGGCTGCCGAGGGCGACCCGGAGACACGGCTGGCGCGGCTGTACGAGCAGACGGCGGCGGTCTATCGCGGCGAGGCGGTGGCCGATCCGGTGTTCGAGGCCTTCCGCCGCGTGGTCGAGCGCCACGCCATCCCCCGGGCGCTGGCCGAGGACCTGCTGGCCGGTCTGCGCATGGACGTGGCCGAGCACCACTACGCCACCCTCGACGACACCCTGCGCTACAGCTACCACGTCGCCGGCGTGGTCGGCGTGATGATGGCGCGGATCATGGGCGTCGACGACGACGATACCCTCGACCGCGCCTGCGACCTCGGCCTCGGCTTCCAGCTCACCAACATCGCTCGCGACATCGCCGAGGACGCGCGCATGGGCCGCTGCTACCTGCCCGCCGACTGGCTGGACGAGGCCGGCCTCACCGCCGCCGACCTCGGCGACCCCGACCGGGCCGAACAGGTCGCCCCGCTGGCCCGGCGGCTGGTCGCCACCGCCGAGCCCTACTACAGCTCCGCCCTCGACGGCATCGCCCGCCTGCCGTGGCGCTCCGCCTGGGCCATCGCCGCTGCCCGGCTGGTCTACCGCGACATCGGCCAGCGCATCCGCCGCCGCGGCGCCGACGCCATCCGGCAGCGCACCAGCACCTCCACCGCGCGCAAACTGGCCCTGCTCACCGCCGCCACCGCCCAGGCCACCCTTCGGCAGCGTCGCACCCCAAGCCCACGCACCGACCTCTGGACCCGTCCCCGGTAGCGGGCTTCACACCTTCCGCGTCGAGGAGTTCGAGGGTCGGGGTGCGGGGGTTCCGGACCGAGGGCCGTCGAGCCTACAGGGACGTATTCACGG
>CAZGJO010000109.1:0-7063 GCA_964525685.1 uncultured Ectothiorhodospiraceae bacterium
CGACCAACTCAAACAGCTCGCCATCGAACAAGCCGAAACCGACCACCAGTGGCCCGCCACCTGACCCCACCGGCAGCACCTACTGGCGCGGCCTCCAAGCGTTACGTCACCCGAGAGATTCGCAGCGTCGTGACCTGCGTCCTCCACTCGCTACAGCCCACCGGATGTCTATCGGATTCGTGGGGGTAAACCCGGTCCAGCCCCGCAGGCTAACCGCTGTGTTCGAGCTGGGTCGAAGCAGCAGCGCCCTCGGTCTGCACGACCGAGCGCAAGACGGCGCCCATCGCGCTCAGCGTGATCGGCTTATCAAGTAGGAGCAGGCCCATGTCCCGCGCACGCATCTCGAACTCGTCATCGCGACGGGCGGTGACGAACACCAACCTGCCAACAGGCAACTCCATCGAGCCGATGCGTTCGGCGAGTGACAAACCGTCCAGCCCCGGCATCCCCACGTCGATGAACGCGACCGCTGGCTGCGCCCGACCGAGCGTTAGCAGCGCACCCATCGCGTCCTGTTCGCAGATCACGTCCAGGGCGAGACCCAGCATAGCTGCCGCGTCCTCGACAAGGGTAGAGATATGCCTGCGGTCGAGTGCAGAATCCTCCACGCACAGGACCTTGCTGAAACCAGATTCGGCGGAAACTTCGTGGAGCTGTCGGTGCAGATCCAAGATCCGTTCTCGGTGACGCAGCTGCGGCTCACTACGGCCCTGCTCCCACGCGTTGACGGTGGAGAAGGCCACTCCGAGTTCGTGTGCGAGGCCTTCTTGCGTGAGGCTGCGCATGGACCGAATCTGGGCGACCAGCGTCGCGATGTCCTTGGTGCTATCGGTTGCGTTCATCGCCGCCATGCTGGTTCCCATCGCTCGGCCTTCGGCTCCTTGACCTTCGAGGCACCGCATGGACCAGGACACTTCCTCATCCAGCGAGAACCCGATGGTCGGGCTCGAAGAGTGTCGCTTCGCCCGGGTACCCCGTCACCACCCGGAACGGGTGAATGGGGCTCCGAGTACGGGCAGGCCGGTGTTTCGCCCGGCCTTGATTGAGACCGAGGTGGCGCAACGGATGGGGACCTGCTCGGTATCCGCGCTCACGTGTGTCTCAATGGGAACAGCCCACCTGGATCAGGTAAGAGGCCGCGCCAGTAGGCGCGAGGCGGCGGGCTGATCGGGGTCCGGATCGATGGTTGGCGGCCTTGGCGATGGCGACCGGCGGTCACGGAGGGCGGGTGACGTCGTTTGGCCCTGCGTGGTCGGTTCTGGGCGTGGGCTCGGGGAGGTCTGCGAGCTGGGTTCTGCCGCGGGTGAGGGTCAGGGGCGGTTCCAGCGGTCGTGCCAGTCGATGAGTTTGGAGGTGATGATCAGCGTGATCGCGAGGGCGAGTTGCGCGAGCCGGTGGATGCTGCTCCGGTCGGTGTTGCGTCGGAGTTGGCCGTGGTCCGAGAGCCATGAGTTGGTCCGTTCCACGGTCCAGCGCAGCCCGAGGAGCAGGGTGGGTCAGTTTGAAGAGCGAGCGTGGCTGGGCGTCAGACCGGCGGCTGAGCAGGCGGGGATCGGCGAACTCGGGAGCTACGGGTCAGGGTCGCTGTGCTCCACCTCGGTGTCGTCGGCACTCGGGTTGTCAGCTGGCCAGGCCACGCTCTGGTGTGGCTGTTGCCCCTCCTGCTGCGCGTCGCCCCGCTGACCCCGCGGGGTCAGGAGAGGGAGTGACGATCGCCAGGGCGACCGCAGCTGCCTACACCACTACAGCGTGCCAGCCCGGGCATCGGTCCGTGAACCCGTCGCGTGGGACGACTCACCTGCGGGGCGGGTGCTCCGTGTGTGATGTGCTCGCGCCCCCTGCACGGATCTCCAGGAGGTGGAGCGCGTCGGTCAGGTAGGCGCTCGCCCGTCGCAGCGGCAACGCCGCCGTCGGGTCGAGGAGGGTGCCCAACTCACCCGCGAGGTGCTCCGTGGCCTGCACCAGTTCAGCAACATCATCAGCTAGTCCGCGGAAGCGGTCGTAACTGGGTCCTGCGATATCGGAGCTCATACGAGTCGCCCGTGCCTCGACTCCCAGGGACCATAGCAGGACTATAATTTACGTGGGGGATATCGGCCCGGCAATCGGGGGAACATCGGCCGTGGTGACTATAGAACACTATAAGCTATGCTCGTAAAACCCACACTGCCAGCACACCAGCACCGTCGTTGCGTCTCTCTCAACTCCTCGCAGTGTTCCGGCTGAAGGTCTCCCGATGCAGGACTTGCGGCTCGCCCCGGCTCGTTCGGTCGTCTCTGCAGCCGGGCACACCGCTGCGGTGACAGCTGCTCTGGAGACCCCCCAGGCATCCTGTCGGCGGCGGCAGCTGGATCGCCCGCGGTCCGAGCCGAGGATGGGGCCAGCCTGCGCCCGCCGATGCGCTTGCTGCCCGTCACCACGTCCTTGCCGATGCCGGCCACGTCGATGATCGTGATCGCCACGCGCGTGCCGCCCGTCGGCTTGGACGTGGCGACCGGATCGACGATCGTCCTCGCCGGTTTCGAGGATGGCGCGTCGGTGACCTGTGGGAGCCTGCCAGCGGGGTCGACCATCGTCGGATGTAGCGATGGGTCGTTGCGCCAGCGTCACCTCGGCGGAGGCACCACGGTCCCCGCGCGGTGCGTAGCCCCCGTGGGCGAGGTCGCCACCTCTACCCCGACTGCGAGGTGGTCCGTACCGGTGTGTTCGCGGGCACCGTCGTGGGGGTCATGGATGGCGAGGTCCACAGCGTGCACGACGAGCAGGAGCAGGTCGTGCGCGTTCGCGCCGTCGCGTTCCTCAGTCGGCTCGTGCGGAGGTGGGATGGCAACCGCTTCCTCGACTGGCCGTAGCTCGTCCGATGTCCGCCTACCCGCATGAGAGCAAGGAAGACGGATGGCCCCGCACGACCCGTGGCGCCCGCCCACGACCCACTTCACCGCCGCGGGGAGCGGTCACGCGCAGCGGTTCGAGCCGGACTACGGCAGCGACGACCACCTCGTCGGCGCTGCCATCCTGGTCATCGATGATGACCCCCTCGACGGGACCTGGGTCGAACGCGTGCTCACCGATGCCGCCCACAGGGTCGAGGTGGTGGTCGACCCGGTACGCGGTTACGA
Organism: uncultured Ectothiorhodospiraceae bacterium; assembly: GCA_964525685.1. Taxonomy (GTDB): domain Bacteria; phylum Pseudomonadota; class Gammaproteobacteria; order Thiohalospirales; family Thiohalospiraceae; genus Thiohalospira. Next base: position 3,120 of record CAZGJO010000109.1, read on the forward strand.
GCGGGCGTGCTCGGGTGACTTCGACCTGGTGCTCCTCGATGCGCTGATGCCGGGGGTCGGGGGCGTTGAGCTGTGCGCACGGTTCCAACGTGATGCCACCGCAGCGGCGACGCCCGTGGTCTTCCTGACCGCGGATGACTCGACGGATCTGCACCTGCGGGCGTTGCGCGCGGGTGCGGTCGATCTGCTGATCAAACCCGTGGCCCCGGAGGTGCTGGTCGCCCGCCTCGACCTGCACCTTCGACGGGCCCATCAACGGCGCGTGGCCCAACGGCGGCGGATGGAGGAGGCGGTGGAGCTCTCTGCATTCAGCCTGCTCGTGGAGCGCGATGCGGAGGATGTCTACGCCCTCCTGGATGCGGTCCCTGTCCCGCTGGCGTCCTGTGCACGCGACGGCACCATCCGGGTCGTGAACCTGGGGTTCGCCTCCCTGCTTGGTGTCACGCCGGACCAGCTGGCGGGTCGTGCGCTCGCTCAGCTGGCCCCCGCACCCATCGGTCAGGAACTGGCACGCCTCCATAGCGAGGCCATCGAGGGCGGTGTCGTGGTCACCGGCGAGGTGACCGTGGAGCTGCCGCAGCGTCACGAGCGTGACCTGGAGATCCGGGTCGAGCCGGTCAGTGGCGGGCTGGGGGCAGTGGTGATCACCGTCCAGGACATGACCCTGCTGCTCGATGAGCTGCGGCAGCTGGGGGAGACCGCCACTGACCTGAGCAAGGCGCAGCGCATCGGGGGGCTGGGCAGCTGGACCCACGAGGTGGCGACCGGTCGCTCGCGCTGGTCGCAGCAGACCTACCGGATGCTGGGCCTCCCGGCGGATCAGACACCAACCGTGGAGCTGTTCCGCGACCTGCTGCATCCCGAGGATCGCGACGCGACCATGGCTGCGTGGGACACGGCGCTGAGCGGTGGTCGGTTCGACGTGGAGCACCGCGTCGTGACCGACGCCGGGGAGCGGTGGCTGCGGTCGGTGGGGGAGCTCCAGTACGACCGGCGCGGTGATCTGGAGCGCATCGACGGGACCCTGCTGGACGTCACCGCCAGCCGCCTGCGCAGCGACCGGCTGGAGCGGGAGCGGGCCCGGTTCAGCTCCGTCCTGGACGCACTGGGTGCGGTGGCGCTGGAGTGGGACCAGCGGGCTGGGGTGTTCCGGGTCCTGCGGGGTGACCTGCCGCTGGATCTGGCCGATGCGGCCGGTGGTCGGCTGTCGCTGCGCGACGCGCTGGAGCTGGTGCACGCAGAGGACCGTCGCGCCGTGCTGGATGCGTGGCGCCGGATCAGCATCGACGGTCTCGGCGAGGCCGAGCGGGTGTGCCGGTTGCGAGCCGACGGCGACGCGTGGCGCAGCTGGCGGCTGTACCTGCGCGCCCCCGAACCCGCCCACGCCAACCCGGTGGTGATCATCGCCGTGGAGCTGGAGACCGTGCCGCGTGCCGTTCCCGGGCGGACCGGGCGTGCGGGCGACCCCCTCACGGGGCTGGCCGATCGGGCGGGCTTCGTGCAGCAGTTGGCTAGCACCTCCGTGACCGCTCGCGACAACGGCCACGACGTCATCGTGGCCTGCATCGACATCGACCGGTTCTCCGAGGTCAACGCCACCTACGGCCAGCAGGTCGGTGATGATGTCCTGCGGCGGATCGCCCACCGGCTGCAGTCGTGGAAGGGTGGCCACTCGCACGTCGCGCGGCTGGAGGCGGACCAGTTCGCCGTGGCGGTGCAGTGCGACGGGCGCAGCTGCGATACCGATCAGCTCCTGGCTGGCCTGCGGGCCGCGGTTGGGGTGCTCCCCACCGCCGAGGCGCTCACCCCGTTGACCGCCAGCATCGGGATCGCCCGCAGCGACCCCGGTGCCGGGCAGCCGAGCCCCGGACGGTTGCTCCAGCGGGCGGAGCAGGCCCGGACCGCAGCCAAGCGTCGGGGGTTGAACCAGACCAAGCTGTTCGACAGCGGTGAGGAGGCTGCCATCGTGCGCCGCTCGCGGCGCGATGTGGAGCTCGAGCAGGCCGCAGCTGAGGGGCAGTTCCGGCTGTGGTTCCAACCGCAGATCCAGGTCGCGGACGGTCACCTCACCGGGTTCGAGGCGCTGCTGCGCTGGCAGCACCCGACCCGCGGGTTGCTGCCACCGGCCGCGTTCATCGCCGACCTGGAGCGCTCCGCGTTGGCGCAGAAGGTCGGGTGGTGGGTGCTGTCGCAGGCCCTGGCACAGCGCCAGGCGTGGGCCGCGGCGGGCTGGCCGTTGCAGGTCAGCGTCAACCTCGGCGCTGCGCAGGTCAACGACACCGATCTGGCTGATCGCGTCGCGCAGACGCTGGCGGACCATCCGCAGTTCGACCCCGAGTACCTGGAGTTGGAACTGCTGGAGACCGCGACCATCGAGGACGTCGCCGGCCTGGCGGCCAACATCACCGCCCTACAGCAGCGCGGGGTGCGGGTGGCCCTGGACGACTTCGGGGTCGGCAGTTCGTCCCTGTCGCTGCTGCACCGGTTGGGAGTGGACACCGTCAAGGTCGACCGCAGCTTCGTGATGGGGCTGCCTGACGATGCGGATCTGGAGGCGATGGTGCGCACCATCGTGGCCTTGGCGCAGCGGTTCGACGCTGACGTTGTGGCTGAAGGGGTGGAGACCGAGCGGCACCTGGCCCTGATCCGCGAGCTGGGCTGCCGCCGGGCCCAGGGCTACGCCATCGCCCGGCCGATGCCGGCCGAGGAGGTGCTCGGCTGGATCGCTGCCCGGCAGGTTGAGGGCGGCTGAACCGGCGGCACTGCAGCCGGGCTGCACAGCTGGCCCGCAAGGTTCGAATTGGTACTATAGGAATGCTATTGACCCTGTGGTCGGATGGGAAGATGAGCGGTGGCGCATGCCGCCGTAGCCCTGACCGCAACCATGGGGGGAAGACCGCATGGCATGTCGTGATAATTCTTCTACGCGCCGCCGACAACCGGGACCGGACCCGAGCGCGTATCCGCCGACCGCGGAGCTGACGATCGCGCGGATCCCGCTGCGCGCCTGGGCACTGCTGGCCGCGTTGGCGATGGTCGCGTCCCTGCTGCCCGCCGGGATCGCCAGCCCGATCGCGGCGCATGCCGAGGAGAACGGCAACGGGGATCCTGGCGTTGCTGAGCTGATCCCGGATGCCATCGGGCCACTCGCGAATGGCGGCTTCACCGGCGACCCGTCGGTGCTGCCGATCCCGGTGTTCACCAACGAAGACAACGTCGGCGCGACAAGCACGCTCGCGACCTTGCTCAACGGTGACGGTGTCACCCACACGGTGGTCTCGGCCGAGGATCATGGCGAGGGCGAGGCCGCTGTGCGCCTGGACCTCTTCTCCGACAGCGGTGAACCGGTGGTTGACCTGGAGGCCAGCAACGTCTCCTTCGACGTCCTTATCGGCATCGCTGATCCGGATGGTGATCGTGATACTCATGGCGGGCAGGTGACCGACGAGCCGTACCTGCCCTTCGGATCGAACCCGAACTCGCCGGAGACCCCCGCCAACCTGATCAAGGTCACCGACATCCCCCTGGAAGAGGTGTCGACCATCCCGGCTGCCCTGTACCCCGGGGTGGACGTAGATGACAAGTTGATCGATAACCTCGTCGACGAGGACATCGTCACCAAGACCAACGGCACGGTGGAGTTCGAGGACCCTGAAGAACTAAAGGACATCGCCTGGGAGGAGCTGGTCAACGACGACAACGGTGACGTCAACCTCGATGGCCTCGCGCTGAGCGCCGACATCGCTTTCGATGACGCAGCGAAGGCCTTCGGTGAGTACCGCGTCCACGTGACCGTCGACGTACCGGCTGGCTTCGAGCTCAGCTTCCCCGTCCCGGCGCTGATCTCCCAGATCAACCTCCACGACGGTAACGGCTCCGCCGAACTGATCGGTGACGATGCGGCCAGCGGGCCGCTGCCTGACGGTGCGTTCACCGGCGATCCG
>CAZGJO010000110.1:0-7032 GCA_964525685.1 uncultured Ectothiorhodospiraceae bacterium
TACCGCCGGCGAGATCATGACCGCGCCGGTGGTGACGCTGAGCGAGAAGACGCCGCTGGAGGCCGCCCGTCGCCTGTTTCGCGAGAACAGCTTCCGCCACGTGCCCATCGTCGACACCGCCGGCCAGCTGGTGGGCATCCTCTCCGAGCGCGATACCCTGCGCCATGCCGCCGAGCGGCGCGGCGACGACGGCGCGACCGTGGCGCGCCTGATGGTCGATCGCGTGGTCACGGCCACGCCGGGGACGCGGATCCGCGAGGTCGCGCGGGTGATGTACGAGCAGCGCCTGGGGGCCCTGCCGGTGGTCACCGAGGACGGCACGGTGCGGGGGATCATCACGCGCGGTGACATCCTGCGCACCCTGATCCACAACGCGCCGCTGGAATTGTGGGCGTGAGACTGGGCAAGGGGGGCAAGGCGGTGGTAGTGTCCTCCAAAGTTGCCGAATATTTGCTCGAATGAGCCCCGGATGACGTTCAGCTCAGGAGTCGCGATGCGTTCCCTTTTCAGTTTCCTCTACAACATTCGGGTCTGGGTCCGCCTCAGTGCGCTCATCTGGATCATGCTGGTGGTCGCCTGGACCGGTCTCATCGGCTGGGCGGTTTACGAGCAGCGCAACGTGGCGCTGAACCAGGCCGAGGACTTCGCCCACAGCATGAACGAGAGCACCATGGCCGGTCTCACGACCATGATGATCACCGGCACCATGGATGAACGCGAGCACTTCCTGACCCAGATCGAGGAACTCGGCTCCATCCGTGACATGCGGGTCCTGCGCGCCGACGGCGTGGCCCGTCAGTTCGGCGAGGGGACCGCGGAAGAGCAGCCGCAGGACGACGTCGAGATGCGCGTGCTGGAGACCGGCGAGACCCACATCGCGACCGAGGATGGCGGGAGCGTCCTGCGAGCCGTGATCCCCAACCACAACGCCACCGACTACCTGGGCAAGAACTGCATGCAGTGCCACGCGATGGCCGACGAGGACGAGGTCCTCGGTGCGGTGAGCATGCGCATGTCCCTGGACGAGGTGAACGAGTCGGTGTTCGGCTTTGCCGTCAACACCTTCATCGTGGCGGTCCTCATCAGCCTGCCCTTCATCGCCATGGTCTGGTTCTTCGTGACCCGCTTCGTCAGCCGGCCGCTGGAGGAGATGACCCACGGCATGAACGAGGTGGCCAGCGGGGGCGGCGACCTGACCCGGCGCTTGCCGGTGCACGGCAGCGACGAGATCGGCGAGGCGTCGTCGGCCTTCAACCGGGTCATGGAGACCTTCGGCGACCTGGTCAAGCGGGTGACCGGCAGCGTCGAGCGGCTGGGGCAGGCCACGGAGGAGCTGAACCGCGTCTCCAAAGCGACCGAGAAGGCTGGCGAGGAGCAGCGCAACGAGACCGAGCAGGCGGCCACCGCCATGAACGAGATGGTCGCCTCCAGCCAGGAGGTGGCGCGCAACGCCCAGCAGGCCACGGAATCCGTCGGTGAGTCGTCGGAGCAGGCCGAGCAGGGCGCCAGCGTGGTGCGCGAGAGCGTCGAGCGCATCGAGAAGCTGGCCGACGAGGTGCGCCGCGGCGCCGAGGCCATCACCGAGCTGGAGACGAAGAGCGACGACATCGGCCGGGTGATGGGGGTGATCCGCGACATCGCCGACCAGACCAACCTGCTGGCGCTCAACGCCGCCATCGAGGCCGCTCGCGCGGGTGAGGCGGGCCGCGGCTTTGCCGTGGTCGCCGACGAGGTGCGCAACCTGGCCCAGCGCAGTGAGGGCTCCACCCACGAGATCGACGAGCACGTGGAGTCGCTGCAGCAGGGGATCCGGGATGCCGTGAGCATCATGGAGGCCAGTCGCGAGCAGGCGCAGTCGGCGGTGGAGCAGGCCGAGGCGGCCGGCGAGGCGCTCAAGGCGATCACCGGATCGGTGGCGACCATCTCCGACATGAACGCCCAGATCGCCTCGGCGGCGGAGGAGCAGACCAGTGTGGCCGAGGAGATCAACCGCAACGTCGCCACGGTGAACGACAAGGCCGACGAGACGGCGGGCTACGCCGAGCAGAGCAACACGGCCGGGATGGAGCTGGCGCAGATCGCCGAGGAGCTCCAGGAGCTGGTGGCCCGCTTCAAGGTCTAGGGGCGGGGCCGGGCCAGCGGCCCCGGCGCCCGCTCATCCCTCGACGATCTCGACGCGGTCGCCGACCTCCATGTAGCGCCAGATGCGTTCCATGTCGTCGTTGTGGACCCGCACGCAGCCATTGGTCACGGACTGCCCGAGGCTCTCGTCGGGGTTCTGGGTGCCGTGGATGGCGTAGGGCCCGCCGATGTTCAGGGCGAACCGGCCCAGGGCGTCCGGGAAACAGCGCTGCCCCTGTTCGATGTATTCCCGGTAGCGCGCCTGTTCCGCCATGGAATCCGGGATGCACCACTCGATGCCGTCGGGATCGTGGATCCGCCAGCGGATGGTGTATTCCCCGGGCTCGGTGAAATAGCAGCGCCCCCCTTCGTCTTCGGGCAGGCAGCGTTCCATGCCCAGCCCCACGCGCGTGGCGAAGAGGCGTTTCTCGCTGCCGTCGGCTCGGCGCTGGTGGACCTCCAGCCGGAACCGATCCTTGTCCACGCGGATCCAGCGCTCGGCGCCGTCGGGGCGCTCGAGATCGGGCGGCGGCGAGATGTCCTCCACGGCCGCGCGCGGAAGCCAGCGCTCCCCCGGCTTCGGTTGCCACTGGCCCTCGGGAAAGTGGCCGGTGATCCGGACCCAGTCGCCATTGCGATGATTGGAGGTGAAGCGCCGGTGCGTCTCCCATGTCGTGTCGGTGGTCGCGCCTCCCGGCGCGTCGTGGAGAGACGCCGCGCGCCGCATTCGGTAGGTGCGTGGCCGGTCGTCCCCGGCCGTTCCGTTCGACTCCGCGGTCTTCGCGCCGCGCTCCCTGATCCGTGATTTCCGCAACCAGTGCGGCGCCTCCAGGGCGGCCCAGCGGCCGTCGGGGAAATGGCCGGTGGCGCGGATCCAGTCGCCGTTGACCCGGTTGGAGGTGAACAGGGTTCCGTCCGGCCACTGGTCGACTGCCGCACCGCCGGGGGCCTCCCGGACCGCGGTCTCGTCGGCGACCACGAGGGTGCGCGGCTCGGTGACCCGCTCCGCCTGCGCCGTGCCGGCGACCAGCCCCGACAGCAGCAGGGCCGCCGACAGGGTGTCGCGTTTGTGCGTCGTGTATCGAGCCATCATCCCTCCGGGGGCCCCGTGCGAGGGAGCCGGGTGCTAGAATGCCGGCACGGATCCCCCGGGGCCGAAAGCCGTCCGGGGTGAACAGCTACGACATCGATGGCGAGGAGGTTACGCATGAATCAGATGGCAACCTGGGAACAGGTGGTCCTCGGCATCCTGGTGGTGCTGGTGCTGCTCTGGTTCTTCCCCGGCGTCAAGCGGATGCTGGAGCAGAGCCGCGAGGCCGAGGAAAAGGACTGGAAGGGGCTGCTGTTGCCGTTGGGCGCGGTCATCCTCTTCGTCCTGCTGTTGATATCGCTGGTCTGAACCGGCCGCGCGGCGGGGCGTCCCTCACGCGTAGAGGTCGATGTAGGTGGGGGCGTACAGGTTGAACAGCTTGGCCGTCTCCGGCTCCATGAAGGTCTGGACCTTGTCCTTGTGTTCGCGCACACGGGCCTCCAGCGCCGCCTGCTCCAGCTGGCGGTTCTCGACGGTCTGCTCCACCGACTCGGCGCGCAGGCGGGCGTAGTGCCCGGCGTTGGAAGTGGTGGGTTCGATGGTTGCCATGTCGCTTCCCCGGTTCGGTCCGTGATACCCGCAAGCTTAGCCCGACCGGCGCCGGGATGCCAGCAAGGCGATCAGCCGCCGGTCTGGTTCGGATCGTCCAGCAGCCGCTCGACCAGGGCGCGGGCCTCGTCGGGCTGGTTGACCTTCTCCTCCGGGGTCCACGACATGTCGGGGTTGAGGCGGTAGGAGCCGACGAAGGTGTCCGGCGGATTCCCCCGCCACTCCTGCGGCGAGACCATGGAGAAGTAGCGGCTGCCGTCCGCCTTCTCGTAGAGATGGTAGGTATGCCCCGGACGGCGCTGGAAGTTGCAGCGCGCACGGTGCATGTCGTGGTCTTCCTGGGCCTCCTCCAGCGTGCGCCGCGCCTCGTCCTGGAGCGAGCGGATCTGCTCGGCCAGGACCTGGAGCTTGGCGCTCACCCGGGTATTGAGGTGGCGGTCGGCCTCGGCCAGCTCCGACTGGACGTCGGTGGGCTCGAAGGCCGCCGCCAGACGGCTCACCGGATAGGGGGAGGTGGAGTCCGGCCCCTGGTGCCGGATCCCCTTGTTCTGTGCGGTTTCATGGCTGTCGTCACTCATGCCTTCACGAGTAGCCCGATCCGGGGCCGTTAGACAACACGCACGGGGGATGGGGTATCGATTGAGGGCGACCCGGGGCTCCGCTATGCTGGGCTGAATTCCTTCAACCGGGAGAGACGCCCATGGCCGCGAGCAGTACCGAGGCCGCTCAGGTGGTGGACCTGCGCGAGCGCGGCGAACAACCGGCCCGCCTCGCCGCCTACCACAGTATCCGGACGCTGTCCGAGGGCAGCTTCATGGAGCTGCTGGTGGACGAGGAGCCGACCCTGATGATGCAGATGGTGGCGGTGCAGCTGCGCAACCGTCTGCACTGGGAGGTGGCCGAGGCGGGCCCGCCGCTGTGGCGGATCCGCGTCTACCACCGCGCCGATCGCCATGACGCCAGCCTCATGGAGCTCCTCTCCCACGACCACGAGCGTCTGGACCGGCTCTTCGCCAGCGCCCTGCACGGCGTGAACCGGGACGAGATCCGCGAACCCGCCCGGGATCTGGAGGCGTTCGGCCTCGGCCTGCGCCGCCACGTCTATGCCGAGAACCTGATCCTGGTGCCGACCTTCGTCACCCGGCGCGATCCGGCCGGTCAGGACCCCACCTCGATGATGCTGGAAGAGCACGACCGTCTCCTCGGCGAGGTGGGGATGCTGGAGACCTTCTTCATGGACGAACTGCCGTCCCCCGCCGAGGTGGCGCCGTTCTTCGCCATGCTCTCCGGCGGGCTGGCGAAGCACGAGGCGCGCGAGGAGCAGAACCTCTTCCCCATGTGGGACCACGCCCTGCGCCAGGCCGAGGAGGCCGGGGCCCAGCGTGAGCTCATCGAGCGCGTCCAGGGGATCCTGGCCGGCGACGAGGACGAGGCGGTGGCCGCCGCGTTCCCGTGAGCCGCCGTGGCCGCATCGCCGATGTGGACAATCCGGGGCGGTCTGGCGGACCATGGACGCGGCCGGAGAACCGCTTCAAGAACAACAAGACCGAATGACCCGAGGGAGGGCACCATGGTCAGCATATTGCAGAACAAGCAGCGCCAGCAGGGGGCCGAGCAGGTCATCACCTGGGTCCATACCTTGCTGGATTCCGAGGAGATCAACCTGGTGCAGGCCGTCTGGGACATGGGCCAGCTGGACATGAACAAGCAGGAGCACACCCTGACCATCATCACCGAGGGCGGTGTGGCCAAGGATCAGTTTTCCGCCCGTGAACTCGAGGACTCCTTCACCTATGTCAAGCCGGTCCTGGTGGAGCGCATGCGCGAGATGATCAAGCGTCTGCGGACCCAGGAAGGCGTTGCGCAGCCGGTGGAAGAGGACGAGGAGACCACCGATCCCGACGAGGGCCCGACGTGACGACATTGCAACTGGCCTTTTCCGGTCCCGATCAGGTCGCCATCAGCGGCGCCGAGGACCTGCCCGAACACGAGCAGGTCTGGCTCTGGGACCTGCTCTTCGCCGCCACCCTCCACGAGTGCGACGGCGAACCCGGTGTCGCCGAGTGGCAGGAGGAGCGGGCGACCTGGGCGGTGAACATCGTCGGTCGCGTCTTCATGGGGCGTGACGCCATCGAGTCGGAGGGCGGGGTCGGCTTCAGCGACATCACGGTCCACGCGACCGACGCCGAGACCATCGCCGGCCTCGAGCACGAGCCGGTGGCCCTGGAGATCGTGCCCATGGAGGAGGCCCTGCCCGGCCTGCGCGCGCGCTGGCCGGACGCCCTCGACACCGAACAGCGCATGCGGCTGGTGGACGCCCTGGCGCAGTTCTTCATCGACGACAATACCCTCTTCCTGCGCGAGCTGCCGCTGCACATCATGGCGATGCAGAAGTTCTATCAGGAGCAGAAGGGGCCGGCGGACCCGGCCAGCGTCAGCGAGGCGCCGATCTTCGCCCTGACCAAGGCGCTGGAATACTTCGAGGCGTGGCGCCGCGACCTGGCCGAGCCGGTCGCCTTCATGGACAGCGCCTCCGGCCTGTCATCCTGAGGCCGCAATCGTGAGCGGGCTCGGCTGGCTGTTCGTCATCGGCGCCTTTGCCCTGGTGGCGGGGCAGTTCTGGCTTCTCTACCGGTCCCGGGGTGGAGGCCGCGACCGCGACGAGGACCGTCGCGACGAGGACCGTTAGCCGGCGGGGCCCTTCTGCACGGAACCGAGGTTGTGGACGTTCTCGAAGCCGAGCTGGCCGAGCAGCATCTGGGCCTGCATGCTGCGTGCGCCGGTGGCGCAGAACAGCACCACCGCCTTGTCGCGATCCAGCCGATCGGCCTGCTGGGGCAGGGTCTGCACCGGGATGTTCACGGCCCCCTCGATGGAGCCCCGGGCGAACTCGTCGGGGTTGCGCACATCCACCAGCTGGCCGCCTTCGTCGAGCAGGGCGCGGGCCTGCTCCCAGGAAATCTGTTCGAACTGCATGATTCGGCTCGTCTCCGTCGATGGTTCGGGAAGCGCGCTATGATGGCGGCGCCGGCGGCGATATACAACCCGCCGGGGGCGCCTCAGTCCGCCGGCAGGAAGCGCTGCAGGAGCGTGTCCAGATGGCGCCGACCCAGCTCGGTGGGGCGGATCCGGTACAGTTCCCAGTGCAGCAGGCCGTCGGCCTCCGCCGCCTGCAGCGGCCCTTCAAGCACGCTCAGGGGCTGGCCGGTGCGGGCCTGGAAGAGGGCGGTGTCGAAACCGTCGTGCAGGCGCAGGGCGTTGAGCAGGAATTC
>CAZGJO010000111.1:0-5249 GCA_964525685.1 uncultured Ectothiorhodospiraceae bacterium
CGCTCTGCGCCTTGATGGTGATGCCGCGCTCGCGCTCCAGGTCCATGGAGTCGAGGACCTGCTCGCGCATCTCCCGCTCGGTGAGCCCCTCGCAGGTCTGGATGATGCGATCGGACAGCGTCGACTTGCCGTGGTCGATGTGGGCGATGATGGAGAAATTGCGGATGCGCGACTGGTCCGTCATGGAATGGGGTGCCACCGGGTTGCGATTCGGAAGCGCCCTAGTCTAACCCAACCACGCCTTCCAGATAATCCCGGACCCGCATGACATCCACCCGGCCCCAGTCGATGGTGTGCCCCCGATGGACCACCACCGGCACCTGGTGGCCGTGGGCCGCCTCCCATTCCGGCTCGTCCTCGACGTAACGCGGGTCCAGCGCAAGGCCGAAATCATCGGCAAGCGCCTGCAGATCATCGGCCACGCGGCCGCAGAGATGGCAGCCGCGCCGCGTGTACAGGATCAGGGCCTCGCTCACTCCGGCACCCGCATGGAGAGGAAGCGGGGGCTGCCGTCGCCCCGGTGGATCCGCACCGGGACCCGCTGCCCCGCCGGCAGCGCCTCGACCACGTCGTCGAAGTGATCGACATCGCGGATGTTTTCCCCGGCCAGCATGGAGATGACATCGCCCCGACGGAGCCCCGCGCGAGCCGCCGCCCCCTGCTCGATGGCGGCGATCACGACACCGCCGCCCTCCAGCTCCATGCGCTCGCGCAGCCGTGTGGGGACGTTCTCGACGCGCATCCCGAGTCGATCGACCCCGGCATCCCCGTCCGGCGCCTCGCCGCGCTGTGTCCGCTGACGCCGGGGCTGTTCCGGAAGCTCACCCAGCGTTACCCGGATATCCCGACGCTCGCCCTCGCGCACCACGGTCATGACGACCTCGGCCCCCGGCTTGTGGCTGCCCACCAGGGGCGGCAGCTGAGAAGAATTGTGGACCGTCTCGCCATCGAGCTCGACGATGACATCCCCCACCGCCAGATCGGAAGCAGCGGCCGGTCCGTCCCCCATGACGCGGGCCACCAGGGCGCCCACCGGCTTGTCCATGCCGAAGGATTCAGCCAGATCGCGATCCACGTCCTGGATCATCACGCCGAGCCAGCCCCGGCTCACGGTCCCCTTCTCCTGAAGATCGCGCACCACGTTCATGGCCACATCCACCGGGATGGCGAAGGAGACGCCCTGAAAACCTCCGGTGCGACTGTAGATCTGGGAATTGATCCCGATGACCTCGCCCTTCAGGTTGAACAGCGGCCCGCCGGAGTTCCCCGGATTGATGGCCACGTCGGTCTGGATGAAGGGGACATAGGCGTCGCTGGGCAGGCTGCGGCCCATGGCACTGACCACGCCGACCGAGACGGAGTGCTCGAATCCGAACGGGGTTCCGATGGCCATCACCCATTCGCCGACCTTCAGCTCGCTGGAGCTCCCGATGTCCACCACGGGCAGGTCCTCGGCATCGATCTTGAGCACGGCCAGGTCGCTGCGTTCGTCGTACCCGACCACCTCGGCCTCGTACTCCCGGCGATCGCTGAGGCGCACGAGGATCTCGTCGGCCTCGGCCACCACATGGTGGTTGGTGATGATGTGGCCATCACTGCTGAAGATGAAGCCGGACCCCATGGAGGTGGCATCGAATTCGCGCGGCGGGGCGCCTTCCCCCTCTTCACCGAAGAAGTGGCGGAAGAGATCGCCCAGAGGCCCCTCTTCCGGGATATCGAAGCCGCGGGGCCCCATGCCGCCACCGGGGTGCTCCCTGGAGTGGGTGGTGGAGATGTTCACCACGGCGTCCTTGTACTCCTCCACCAGTTCGGTGAAGTCGGGCAATCCCTGCGGCGAGCCGAGGGCCGGGCCGCTCAGCAGCAGCAGGGCCGCGGCGGCGATCACGAGTTGCCAGGTCTTCTGCATCGGCATCATGGGGTTTCAGTCTCTCTGCGCTGGCTTGAAGGTGACAGGGTATTCGGAAGCTTCGGCGGCACGCCCCAGGACCACCGGCCGGAAGCGGGGATCGGCGGCCAGTCGGCGATTGCGGTGGGCGACCCAGAGGAACCCGAGGGCCAGCCCGGCAAGGCCCGCCACCGCCGTGGCCCCCTCGCCACCGCCCAGGGACTCGGCCAGCAGGGCGCCGCCCCCGAGGGTCAGCAACGGGACCAGGTAGACGGTCAGCGAGCCACGCAACAGCGCCGACTCCCGGATCCCGAGACGGACGCGCTCGCCGGGCTGCGCGCCGGTCTCGTCCGGCAGCTCCAGCGGCGCCTCGCGCCGCCCCAGATAGCGGCTCAGGACGGCGGTCCCGCAGCCGGCGCGCGCGCTGCACTGCCCACAGGTCGACCGGCGTTCGGGCTGCACCCGGATCCGGTCCCCGGCGCGGCTGAGAACCGTGGCGGTCTCCTCGATCATGGCTCACCCCCTCCTGTGCGCGGACCGACACCCTCGGCGATCAGGCGCACGGTATCGGCCGGCACCTCGCCGACCACGGTAATCTGATGTTCCCCGGCCACGCGCCCGTAGGCGTTCACGGCCCCGCGACGGGAACGTCCTTCGAGGGGCGATTGTACCCGGTCGGCCGGCTCGACGAAGACCGAGACCGAGGCCAGGCCATCGCTGAAGACCATGTGCTCCACGGGTGTCCCGCCATCCTCCTCGCCGGCGTAATGGCGACGAAAGAGGTCCATTTCAAATCCGTCGGGGAGCCGCCCGGCCCGCCAGTGGCCCTGTTCGTCCTCCGGCCCGTGCTCCGCTTCCCGGTGGTGGTACCAGTGGAACTCCTCACCGTCGAGACCGGGTTCCAGCAGGCTCTCGGGCACCCGGTCCAGAAACTCGATGTGGGTGAACATGAACTGTTCCACCGGGCGCTGTTCGGCGTCGAGCATCTCCGAGCGCAGCAGCATGCCGGTCTCCTCGTCCGCCCAGAAGCGGTAGCCGTAGCGGTAGGTGTCACGGGGATCCATGCGCACTTCGCGCACCAGTCGACCGGCCACCCGTCCGCTGTCCCCCAGGCTCAGCCGGTAGTGCTCGCGCAGACCCTCGCCCTCCTCCGGCATGGTCGGCGGGAAGCTCCGTCCCGGGGGGCGCCGATCGAGCACAAAGGAGGTCTCGTCCGGGAGGATGCAGGTCACCTGGGTGTCGTCGCGAATGACCTCGCGGTGACGGCCGCTGAGGGCGACCAGCCGCTCGTACTGCCCGCGCTCACCCGACTCGTGGACGATGCGCATGGACTCGAGGGCCTCATCGTGCTGGTAGACGAAGACGCCGTCGAAATTGAGCGACGTCAGGGCCTCGGCCATGCGCTCCAGCCACTGCTGCGGCGAACGCTCCGTATCGGCGGCGGCCATCCCCGGCGGGCAGAGAGCTGCGGCCAGCAGCAAAAGCCGCGCCAGGCCGCCGGCCCGCCGTTCAGCGACGGCCATCGCCTTCCGCTCCCTCGCCTTCGGCGGAATGGCCGACGACCCGCATGTAGGGCAGCATGCCCTGGACGCTGGCCGAACTCGAGTACTCGCTGTGGTTGATCAGATAACGTTCCAGCGCCGCGCCGCCCCGGGGGGTTCCGGGCGCCGAGCCCCGGGCGTCGGACTCGCCACCGGCGACGACGCGGGCGACCCCGTCGCCGGAGGAGGCGGCCAGTCGACTCTCTTCACCACGCGCGGGGACCTCGCCCCGCTCGGCGCTCAGGGGGTCGGTCGCGGCCTGCCCCGGTCCGGCGCCCTCGGGCTGCCACGCCACCATGACCACGGCCACGGTCACCGAGGCGGCCACGGCGAGCCCGGCCACCTGGCGCCCGGCGTGCGCCCCCCAGTGACGCCAGCGGCGACGCCCGCGCGGTGCCAGGACCGTCGGTTCGTCCGCCACCGAAGCCCGCACCCGGGCCGCGAGGTCGACATCCAGCCGCTCCGGCAGTTCATTGTTCAGCGCGTCGCGGATGAGGTGATAACGCTCCCAGCGGTCGGCCGCCTCGCCCGTCCGCCCCAGGTCATCCAGCAACGCGGTGCGCCGCCCGCCATCGAGCTCGTCATCCATCAGTGCGGATATCTCTTCTTCTCGCGTCATCTGCTCTCACCTTCGTTCCGGCCGGCTCCGCCGACGCCTCATCCGGTTGTTCTACTGTGACAACAATGGTCTCAGACGGTTCTCTATGGCCTCACGCGCCCGGAAGATCCGGGACCGCACGGTGCCGATGGGACAGTCCATGGCCTCGGCGATCTCGTCGTAGCTCATGCCGTCCAGCTCGCGCAGGGTGATGGCCGTGCGCAGATCGTCGGGGAGCTCTTCGATGGTCGCGAAGACCGTGGATTCGATCTCGTCGCGCAAGGCCATGCGCTCGGGGGTGCCGATGTCGCTGAACAGACCGTAGCCGGCGATCTGCTCGGCATCCTCGGCATCGATGTCGCTGCCCGGAGGACGGCGGCCCTGGGCCACCAGATGGTTCTTGGCGGTATTGATGGCGATGCGGTAGATCCAGGTGTAGAACGCGCTGTCGCCCCGGAAGCGGGGAAGCGCCCGGTAGGCCTTGATAAAGGCCTCCTGGGCCACATCGAAAACCTCGCTCTGGTCATGCACATAGCGCCCCACCAGCTTCACGATCCGGTGCTGGTACTTGCGCACGAGGGTATCGAAGGCCCCCTTGTCACCCGCCTGCGCGCGACGGACGAGCTCGTCGTCGGTTACCTCATCCACCATGGGGCCACCGTTCGCGCGCGCGCCCGTTCCCGTCATCGCATCCGACCACACGGGTTATCATGGGTTCAACACCACGCCATAATGGCCCGGCAAGGGGCTCCCGGCAGGCGTTGATATCGGCGCGGTGGGGGGCGATGGGCATTCCAGGTTCCAGCGGGTCGGGTTGCGGTCGATGGGCGCGGACACGGGCCACTCTCCGTGGCCGCACGCTTACCGGATGATAGCGCAGTTCCACCGGCACGGTCACGAGAGGTCGCATGCAGACACCCGCCCATTACGACGTCATCATCATCGGCAGCGGCGCCGCCGGGCTCACGGCGGCCCTGCGCCTCCCCCGGCACCTGCACGTGGCGGTACTGGCCAAGGCCGATCTCCGCGAAGGCAGCACCCTCTGGGCCCAGGGCGGCATCGCCGCGGTCATGGCCGGTGACGACAGTGCGCGCAGCCACGCCGAGGACACCCTGAGCGCCGGGGCCGGGCTCTGCACCCCGGAGACCGTCGACTTCACCGTGGGACAGGGGCCGGACGCGGGGCGCTGGCTCATCGATCAGGGGGTCGCCTTCACCACCGTCGA
>CAZGJO010000111.1:5259-6975 GCA_964525685.1 uncultured Ectothiorhodospiraceae bacterium
CACCACCACCTGACCCGCGAAGGGGGCCACAGCCGCCGCCGGATCCTCCACGCCACCGATGCCACCGGGCGCGCCATCGAGACCACCCTGGACGAGCGGGTCCGGGCGGCGGACAACCTCGAGGTCCGGGAGTGGACCATGGCGGTGGATCTGATCACCAACCGCCACCTCGGCGAGCGGGAGCCCGGGGTCCACGGCGTCTATGCGCTGGACCTGGCCAGCGGCGACGTGCACCCACTGGGCGCGCGGGCCGTGGTCCTGGCCACCGGCGGCGCCAGCAAGGTCTACCTCTACACCACCAACCCCGATCTCAGCTCCGGCGACGGCATCGCCATGGCATGGCGCGCCGGCTGCCGGGTGGCGAACATGGAGTTCAACCAGTTCCACCCCACCTGCCTCTACCACCCCGAGGAGCGCAACTTCCTCATCTCCGAGGCGGTGCGCGGCGAGGGCGGCCGCCTGCTGCTGCCCGACGGCCAGCCCTTCATGCACCGGTTCGACGAACGGGAGGAACTCGCCCCGCGCGACATCGTCGCCCGCGCCATCGACCACGAGATGAAGCGCCTCGGCGTCGACCATGTGCTGCTCGACATCAGCCACAAGCCGGCCGGGTTCATCCGCGACCATTTCCCCACCATCCACGAGCGCTGCCTCGAACTCGGCTTCGACATGACCCGCGAGCCGCTGCCGGTGGTGCCGGCGGCCCACTACACCTGTGGCGGGGTGATGACCGATCTGGCCGGGCGCACCGACCTGCCCGGGCTCTACGCCGCCGGCGAGGTCGCCTGCACCGGCCTCCACGGCGCCAACCGCATGGCCAGCAATTCGCTGCTGGAGTGCATCGTCTTCGGCCAGGCGGCGGCCGACGACCTTGCCCGCCGCCTCGACCAGCTGCCGTCGCCCCGGCCGCTGCCGCCGTGGGACGAGTCGCGGGTCACCGATTCCGACGAGGCCATCGTGGTCAGCCACAACTGGGACGAGCTGCGCCGCTTCATGTGGGACTATGTCGGCATCGTTCGCACCGACAAGCGGCTGGCGCGCGCCCGCCACCGCATCGACCTGCTGCTCGACGAGATCCGCGAGTACTACGGCCACTTCACCGTCACCGGCAACCTGCTGGAGCTGCGCAACCTGGCGACGGTGGCCGACCTGATCATCGCCAGCGCCATGGCCCGGCGCGAGAGTCGCGGCCTGCACTACACCCGCGACCACCCGCACCTGGACACCACCCGCCGGGCCGGCGACACCGTGCTCATCCCGACCAATGCGCTGGCCCCGGCCCACCGGGTCCAGCTGGGCCGCCCCCCCGGCGGGCTCAGCGCCTCAGGGGAAACGCAACCGGGCCCGTAACCGGCGAAAGGCATCCGGCGCCGTGTTGTCGGGCAGCGCCACCACCGTCAGGCGCCGGCGCTCGGCGCGAAACGGCAGCACCACCAGCCAGGACCAGACCACGCCCCCGTCGAGTCGGCGGGCGGCGACGGAGCGGCCGTCGGCCAGGCGCAGCCGGTAGACCCCGTCCATGCTCCAGACCAGACTGACGACCGCCTGTGGGTGATCCTGCAGGGCGTACAGACGCAGGTTGCGATGGAAGGCGAAGAGCACCGCCGCGCCGATGCCTGCCGCCACCATCGCCGGGAGGGCCGCCAGGCTCACGGCCAACAGGGCGGCGGCGTGGAGCAGACAGAGTGCGGCCACCAGCCGGCGGCTGGGACGCAG
>CAZGJO010000112.1:0-6963 GCA_964525685.1 uncultured Ectothiorhodospiraceae bacterium
GGACGACTTCAACGCCGAACTGCCGTGGCTGGAGGAGTTCATCCTCCCGGGCGGCGGCCCGGCCTCGGCCGACGGCCACCTGGCCCGGGCGGTCAGCCGCCGCGCCGAGCGGCGGATGGTGGCGCTGAACCACCACGAATCGCTGCGGGAGAGCTCACTGGCCTACATCAACCGCCTCTCCGACCTGCTGTTCGTCATCTGCCGGGTGCTGGCGCGCTACGAGAACGGCGCCGAGGTGCTGTGGCAGCCGGCCGCCCAACGGGGCGCCGAGTCCTAGATCCACGCACCCGTACGCCGTATTTTCGCCGACCCGAGACAACAGACCGGGCGTGCCGGACCACGCCCTTCCTTTTCCAGGAGCACCCCATGGCCCTCTGGCTACGTACCCTTGTCTGCCTGATCCCTTTCGTCATCACCCTCCCCGCCTGGGCCGATCCGGGCCCCCGGCTGGTCGGTGTGGTCTCGGACCGCTCCGCCGCCGAGGTCGCCGCCGGCGCCCACCGTTTCCTCGAGGCCCATCCGGAGGCCACGGTCACGCTGCGCACCCCGGAGCAGCTCGCCGACAAGGACGACGAGGCGGTCACCGCGCTCTGGGACGATGCCGATGCGGTTCTGGTGGCCGCGGTCTTCGGTGATCAGGCGGGGCGTCTGGAGCGGCTGCTGCGCCAGCAGGGCCCGGCGGCCGACACGCCCATCCTGGCCGTGAACAGCGAGCGCCGACTCACGGCCCTGACCCGGCTGGACGGTGAGACGCCGCTGGCCGGGATGGACGAGGAGGCCCGCACCGAGCTGGCGGTGAACCCGGAGCCCGGGGTCGATCCGCGCGCCCATCTGGCCGAACGCAAGGAACGCTTCCCGGAGCAGGCCGACTGGCTCACCGGTCGGGCCTACTACCAGGGCCGCACGCCGGAGAGCATGGCGGGGCTGTTCCGCTGGTTGTCCGCGCGCGCCGGCCACGCCATGGAGGTCCCGGAGCCGGACCCGCGCGAGACCATCCGCTACTACCGCGACGGCACCGCGGATGCCGAACCCGACACGCTGGCGCTGGAAGAAGGCGTGCCCACGGTGGCGGTGCTGGATCTCGACACGGGGGATCGCCCCGGCGACCGGGCGCTGCTGGATGCCGCCTGCGAGGCGCTGGCGGAGCGTGACCTGCAGTGCTTCTCGGTCCTCGCCCGCTGGGGCGGCGCCAGCCGCGAGGCGGTGGAGAACCTGGCGGAGACGGCCGCCCCGGGCGAGCTGGCCGCTGTGGTCAATCTCCAGGACTTCGTGGTCGGTGGCGGCGGTAACCGCGAAGCCGTGGCCGACGCCTTTGGCGCGCTGGATGTCCCGGTGATCAAGGGGATCCGGCTGGCCGACGTCACCGAGACCCAGTGGCGCCTTTCCCACGAGGGGATCCCGTGGGACAAGATCCACTACCACGTCGCCATGCCGGAGCTGCAGGGCAGCAGTCAGCCCATGGTGCTGGCCGCCGCCGGCGACCCGGAAGACGACCCCCGGACCGGGGTCCGGCTCCGGCTCAGCGAGCCGGTGGACGAGCGCGTCGAGGCCCTGGCCGACCGCGTCGCCAGCTGGCAGAACCTGCGCGTACAGCCCAACAGCGCCAAACGGGTGGCGGTGGTCTACTACAACCATCCCCCGGGCCGTCAGAATATCGGCGCCGACAAGCTGGACGTGCCCGAATCGCTGTTCGAGATCCTGCAGCGTCTGGACGCGGCCGGCTACGACACCGGTGACCTGCCCGAAAGCAGCGAGGCGCTGATGGACGAGATCCAGGACCGCGCCGTGAACCTGCCGGAACACGCCGACGCCCTGGCGGACATCGCCGGCCGGGTGCCGTCGCTGGACCGCGAGGAATACCAGGCCTGGTTCGACACCCTGCCCGATTCCGTCCGCGCCGAGCTCGAGCAGGGGCCCATCGGCTACATCCAGGAGCGCCTGAAGGCGGCCCTGGATGCCGAGGAGAAGTCACTGGCGGACGACGCCCTGGCGGACGGGGTCGGCGATCTGCGCCACATGCTGCAGAACCATCCCCATGACGCCCGGGACCGCGCCCTGGACCTGCTGGCCCAGTACGAGGAGGCCTGGCAACGCACCCTGGCCGGTGACGACGAACTGGAGACCACCGAGCGCCTGCGCGAGGCCCTGGTCCGCACCGGGATCCCCGGCCTCACCGGCTGGGGCGAAGCCCCGGGCGAGGCCATGACCACGGACGGCACCATGCACTTCCCCGGGATCCGGTTCGGCAATGTCTTCATCGGCCCCCAGCCACCCCGGGGGTGGGAGGTGAGCGAGCGCCTGCTCCACGCCAACACCACCTTCCCGCCGACGCATCAGTATGCCGGCTTCTACCACTGGCTACAGGACCACTTCGAGGCCGACGCCCTGGTCTATGTCGGGCGCCACTCCACCCGCGAGTTTCTGCCGCGCCGCCGGGCCGGCCTCGCTACGGACGACTATCCGGAGATCCTCGGTGGCGATCTGCCGGTGATCTATCCCTACATCGTCGACGGCGTCGGCGAGGGGATCCAGGCGAAGCGCCGCGCCATGGGCGTGATGCTCAGCCATCTGACCCCGCCGCTGGCGGCCACCGAGCTCTACGACAGCCTGCTGGAACTGCGTCAGCTGGTGGAGACCTACGAGTCCGCCGCGCAGCCCGACGCGGCCACCCGCGAGCGCGCGGCCGAGACCCTGCGGGAACGCATCGCGGACCTCGGCCTCACCGAGACCATCGAGCGTGAACTGGCCCGGGGTCACCACCATGATCACGGCCATGACGACGAACACGGCCATGACGACAAACACGGCCATGACGACAAACACGGCCATGACGACGGGCACGGCCACGACGACGAGCACGGCCACGACGACGAGCACGGCCACGACGACGGGCACGGCCATGGGCACGACCATGCCCATGGCGAGACCCCGCTGGCCGAGATGGACGAGGAGATGCTCGTCCACGAGATCGGCCACTACCTGACCGATATGCAGGAGGAACAGATGCCGCTGGGCCTCCACGTCTTCGGCAGGGACTGGGATGACGAGGCCCTGGCGATCATGCTCGATTCCATGGCCGGCGACGGCGAGCCCGAGTCGGACTGGGGCGAGAAGCTCGCCGAATCGCCGGCCAACGAGCGCGACAACCTGCTGGCGGCGCTGGCGGGCCGGTTCATCGCCCCGGGCCACGGCAACGATCCGGTACGTACGCCGGAGGTCCTGCCCACCGGTCGCAACTTCCACGCCCTGGCCTCCGACCTGGTCCCCACGCGGGTCGCCTGGGCCATCGGCCAGGAGCTGGCCGCCGACGCCCGCGAACACGGCGAGGCGACCGTCGATGCCCATGAGCACGAGGGCGGCAGCGAAGCGGTCATCCTCTGGGCCTCCGACACCGTGCGCGACGAGGGGGTGATGGTGGCCTTCGGCCTCGACATGCTCGGCATCCGCCCGGAGTGGAACAGTCGCGGCATCGTCGAGGGGCTGGAGCGTCTGGAACTCGACGCCATCGATCGCGAACGGCGCCGGGATGCGCTGTTCACCACCTCGGGGCTGTTCCGCGACCTCTACGAGGACCAGCTGGTCTGGCTGGACCGGGCAGTCCGTCTCGCCCTGGACGGCTCATCGGAGACCATCCGCGCCGAGTACCCGGAGCTGGCGACCGCCCTGGACGAGGCGCTTCGGCCTCTGGGCGAGGACCTGCGCGATCCGGGTGACGAACCGCTGGCGCGCAATGACGTCGCCCAACGCTGGGTCGAGAATGCCGAGGCCTTGCTGGAAGCGGACCACGCGGCCGACGAAGCCGGTCGTCAGGCGGCCCTGCGGGTCTTCGGGACCGCCCCGGGGGCCTACGGCGCCGGCGTCAATCGGCTGGCGGATCGCTCCGGCGCCTGGGAGGACCGCGACGAGCTCGGCGCCGCCTACCTGCGCCGCATGGGCCACGCCTACGGCGCCGAGGCGTCCGGCACCCCCGCCCACGACGCCTTCGAGTCGCGCGTGAGCCACGTCGGCCGGACCTATCTCGGCCGCGCCTCGCACCTCTACGGCCTGCTGGACAACGACGACGGCTTCGATTTCCAGGGAGGCCTGTCCACCGCCGTAGAGAAGCTCCGGGGGCGGGCCCCGGACAACCGCGTGCTGGACCATGCCGACTCGGACAACCCCCGGGTGGAGGGGCTGGAGCGCGCCCTGATGCGCGAACTCCAGGGGCAGAACCTCAACCCGCAGTGGATCGAGCCGCTGATGGACCACGGCTACGCCGGGGCGCGGACCTTCACCGCCGATTTCGTGGACAACCTCTGGGGCTGGCAGGTGACCAATCCCGAGGTGATCCGCTCCTCGGTCTGGGACGCGGTCCACGACACCTACCTGCAGGACGAACACGATCTCGGCGTCGACGACTTTCTCGCCGAGGGCCACAACGTCCACGTCAAGACGCACCTGCAGGCGACGCTGCTGGTGGCCGCCCACCGCGAGTTCTGGAATGCCGATCCGGACGTCCTCGACGCCCTGGCCGAGCGCTTCGCCGAGCTGGTGGCCGAGAACGGCCTGCCGGGCAGCGGCCACACCCGCCCGGACCATCCGATGCTCGACGAGGTCGCCGAACGGCTGGATGATACCGAGCTGGCCGAGGCCTTCCAGGCAGTCCGCGAAGCGGCCCGGATCGAGCGCGAGGCGCCGGAGACCGATCCCAGCCGGGTCGCCGAGATCCGGGAGGCCGCCGACGAGGCCGAGGCGCGCGACCGGGACGAGGTGGCGGAAGGCGAGGAGGGCGGCGGCGCGCCCTGGCTGCCGTGGCTGGTGGCGGCCCTGGCCGTGCTGCTGGTCCTCGGCGGCATTCGCGCCGGCCGACGCGCATGACCCGCGCCCTTGAACCGATGCTGTAACCAGGAGAGACACCATGTCCGGAACCTTTGTCATGAGCCTGATGGACACCGTGGTCGGCTGGCTGCTCCAGCCGGTCATCGCCCTCCTGCTCTTCCTGCTCGGCCTGGCCCTCTGGGAGCTCGGCCAGGCAGTCGGTGAGCGCAGCGGTGGCATCCGCCGTCTGGAGGCCGCCGGCGCCGTCGAACGGCTGGCCGCCCTCGCCCGCCGCCGCATCGACCGCGCCGACCTGCTCGCCCGCATCGGACCGATGCTCGGCCTGATGGGCACCCTGATCCCGCTGGGTCCGGGGCTGGCCGCCATGGGGCGCGGTGAGCTCGATGTGCTGGCCCAGGCGGTGACGGTGGCCTTCAACACCACCGTCATCGGCCTGCTCATCGGCATCCTCGGCTTCCTGCTGGGGCGGCTGCGGCGGCGCTGGTACGATGCCGCCATGGAACGGCTGGAGGCCTCATGAGGGTCCCCGGCTACCGCGCCAGCCGCTTCGACGCCCCCGACGAGGAGCCCATGGGGCCGCTGGCCAATCTGGCCGACATCATGCTGGTCTTCGCGGTCGGCCTGATGGTCGCCCTGGCCGCCGCCGAGGGGGGCATGGAGGAGGCCAGCGGCGGGGCCGAGGTCGAAGCCGGCCGCGAGATCCCCGATCCCCCCGACGGCGCCGGCGAGGCCGGCTCCGGTTTCGAGCCCATGGGCCAGGTCTACCGCGACCCGGAGACCGGCCGCCTGATCCTCATCGACGACTGAAGGAAACCATGACCGACACCACCGACCGCGACGCCCGTTACGCCGCGCGCATGGCGCGCAAGAAGGAAGTCATCGACCAGCGCATCGCCGCCGCCCAGGCGGATCGCGGGGTGCTGCTGGTCCTCACCGGCACCGGCAAGGGCAAGAGCTCATCCGGCTTCGGCATGCTCGCTCGCGCCCTCGGCCACGACATGCGCTGCGGCGTGGTGCAGTTCGTCAAGGGCCAGTTCACCACCGGCGAAGAGGCCTTCTTCCGCCGCCAGCCGGAGCTGCAGTACCACGTCATGGGCGAGGGCTACACCTGGGAGACCCAGGACCGCGCCCGCGACGCAGAGGCTGCGCGTCACGCCTGGGACCACGCCCGCGACCTGCTCGCCGATCCGGCGGTGGATTTCGTCCTGCTGGACGAGCTGCACATCGCCCTGAAACACGGCCACCTCGAGCTGGAGCCGGTGCTCGCCGACATCGCCGCGCGACCGGCGCACCAGCACGTCATCACCACCGGGCGCGGCGCCCCCGACGCGCGGGTGGAAGCGGCCGACACGGTGACCGAGGTGAAGCTGGTCAAGCACGCCTTCCAGAACGGCGTGAAGGCGCAGCGGGGCGTGGAGCTGTGAGCACGGCGCACTGTCCGGCGGCCTTCATTGCCGCGCCGGCCTCGGGTCAGGGCAAGACCACCATCACCGCCGCGCTGGCGCGCTACCACCGCAACCACGGCCGGCGGGTGCGGGTGTTCAAGACCGGCCCCGACTTCCTCGACCCGATGATCCTGGAACAGGCCTCCGGCCATCCGGTGGAGCCGCTGCACCTGTGGATGGTCGGCGAAGAGGCGTGTCGGGCGCGCCTGCACGCCGCCGCGCGGGAGGCCGATCTGATCCTGGTCGAGGGCTCCATGGGGCTGTTCGACGGCGATCCCTCGGGGGCCGACCTGGCGGTGGCCTTCGGCCTGCCGGTGCTCGCCCTGATCGATGCCGGCGGCATGGCCCAGACCTTCGGCGCCGTGGTCCACGGCCTGGCCAGCTACCGCGACGACGTCGCCATGGCCGGGGTCATCGCCAACCGTGTCGGCAGCGCCGGGCATGGCCGCATGCTGGCGGCAGCGACTCCGGAGGCGGTGCCGTTCTTCGGCGCCATCCCGCGTGACGATGCCCTGAGTGTGCCGGACCGCCACCTGGGGCTGGTCCAGGCCGGCGAGATCGCCGATCTGGATGCGCGCCTGGAGGCGGCCGCCGCCGCACTGGAGGCGGCCGGAGTCACCGCCCTGCCGGCGCCGGTGGCTTTCGCCCCGGAGTCGCAGCCGACGCCCGAGCCGCTGCTGCGCGGGGTGCGCATCGCCAT
>CAZGJO010000113.1:0-6879 GCA_964525685.1 uncultured Ectothiorhodospiraceae bacterium
CGGCGAGGGGGTGGGCCGGCACGACGCCCGCCGGCAGCGTATCGACGGCCGCCTCGGCGGCCGCGACCACGCTCGCCTTGGTACTGCCGGCGTCCATCAGCACCGTGCCCTCCGCCAGGTGCGGGGCCAGTTCGGCGAAGACCGTCTCCATCGCCCCCACCGGCACCGCCACCAGGACCACATCTGCCCCGTCCAGCGCCCGGGCCGGATCGGTCTCGGCGCGGTCCAGCAGCCCCAGCTCGCGGGCGCGCGTGAGCGTTCCCCCCGCGCGACCCAGGCCGACCACCTCGCCCACCGCACCACTGCGGCGCAGGGCCGCGATCACCGATCCGCCGATGAGCCCGGGACCGACCACCACCAGGCGTTCCACCCGCATCAGTCCCCCTCCGGCACCGCCGCCAGCGCCGTATCCAGCGCGGCCAGCACCCGGTCATTCTCCGCCTCGCTGCCCACGGTGGCACGCAGGTGGCGCGGCAGCCCGTACTCCGCCATGGGCCGCAGGATCACCCCCTGGCGCAGCAGCGCCTCATGGACCGCCGCCGCGTCCCGCCCGCTGTCGAAGGTGACGAAATTGGCCACCGACGGGATCCAGTCGAGGCCGCGCGCCGCGAGACCGGCGGTCAGCTGCGCCATGCCGTCGCGGTTCACCGCCAGGGTGTGGCGGATGTGGGCGTCATCGTCCAGCGCCGCCAGCGCCGCCGCCTGGGCCGGGGTGCTGGTGTTGAACGGCGGCCGCACGCGGTTGAGCAGGTCGGCCACCGCCGGCGAACTCACCCCGTAGCCGACGCGCAGCCCGGCCAGCCCGTGGATCTTGGAGAAGGTCCGGGTCACCAGCAGGTTCGGGAAGGTGTCCAGCCACGCCGTGGCGTCGGGATAGTCGGTGGCGCCGAGGCCCGGGTCCCCGGCGTATTCGAAGTAGGCCTCATCCACCACCGCCAGCACGTGTTCCGGCAGACCGGCGAGGAAGGCGTGGAGCGCCCGCGCGTCCACCCACGTGCCGGTGGGATTGTTCGGGTTGGCGATGAAGACCACCCGGGTCCGCTCGGTCACCGCCGCCGCCATGGCTGCGAGGTCATGGCCGTAGTCCCGCGCCGGTACCGCCACCCCGGTGCCCCCGGCCATGCGGGTCAGCAGCGGATAGAGGGCGAAGGCGTGCTCGGAATAGACCACCTCGTCCCCCGGCGTCACGAAGACGCGCACGGCGAAGTCCAGCAGATCGCTGGAGCCGTTGCCCAGGGTGATGGCCTCGGCCGGCTGCCCCAGCTGCTCCGCCAGCCGGGAGCGCAGGGCGAAACCGGCGCCGTCCGGGTAGACGGCGATGGACTCCAGCGTCTCCGCAGCCGCTCGCACCGCCGCCGGGCTCGCCCCCAGCGGATTCTCGTTGGAGGCGAGCTTGACGGCGTCCCGGATGCCGTATTCGCGCTGCAGCGTCTCCAGCGGCTTGCCCGGCACGTAGGGGGCCAGCTGGCGCACCCCGGGGGCGGCGTATTCGGTGATGGCACTCATGGTTCGGCCTTCGACTGCGTTCTCGTGGGCGTTCAGGTGGCCGCGCGCGGATAGGAACCGAGGACGCGGAAGAACGACGCCTCGGCCTCCAGTTCCCCCAGCGCCGCGGCCACCACCGGGTCGGCGCGATGGCCCTCGATGTCCAGGTAGAAGAGGTAGGCCCAGACCCCCTGGCGCGACGGCCGCGACTCCACCCGGGTCAGGTTGATGCCGTGGCGCGCCAGCGGGGCCAGCAGACCATGGAGCGTGCCCACCTTGTTGGGGCTGGAGACCACCAGCGTGGTCTTGTCGGTCCCGCTGGGCGCGCTGTCCTCGGGCCCGAGGACCAGGAAGCGGGTGGTGTTGTCGGGCTCGTCCTCGATGTTGCCGGCCAGCACCGGCAGCGCATACCGCTCCGCCGCCGCCGCGCTGGCGATGGCCGCCGCGCCCGCCTCCTCGGCGGCCCGCTGCGCCGCCTCGGCATTGCTGGCCACCGCCACCCGCTCGGCATCCGGCAGGTGGGCATCCAGCCATTCGCGGCACTGGGCCAGCGACTGGGCGTGGCTGTAGACCCGCGTCACCGCCGCCGGCGTCTCCGCAGTGCTGAGCAGCTGCTGGTGGATCCGCAGACTCACCTCGCCGCAGATGGCCAGCGGCGTGCGCACCAGGGTATCCAGGGTGTGGGTCACCACCCCCTCGGTGGAGTTCTCCACCGGGACCACCCCGAAGTGCGCGCTCCCGGCGGCGACCTCGCGAAAGACCTCGGGGATCGCCGTCTGCGGCGTGGTCGACACGGCGTGGCCGAAGTGCTTCAGCGCCGCCGCCTCGGTGAAGGTCCCCTCGGGGCCGAGGAAGGCCACAGTCAGCGGCCGCTCCAGCGCCAGGCACTCCGACATCACCTCGCGGAAGAGCCGCACCACCGCCTCGTCGGGGAGCGGCCCGGCGTTGTTGGCGCGCACCTCGCGCAGGATCCGCGCCTCGCGCTCGGGACGGTAGAAGGCGCCGTCACTGGCCCCGTCGGCCCGCTTGATCTCGGCCACCGCCTGGGCCAGCCCCGCGCGCTCGTTGAACAGCTGCAGCAGCTCCGCATCGATGGCGTCGATGCGCTCGCGCTGGGCCCGCAGGGCCGCGTCGCCTCCCCCGTTCTCCGCCATCGCTACAGGACGCGCACCGCCAGGACGCCTTCGGTGGAACGCATCTCGTCCAGCACCGACTCGGGGATCGGCTGATCCACATCCACCAGGGTGCAGGCCAGCTCACCCTTCGACTTGTTGAGCATGTCGAGGATGTTGATCCCGGCCTCGGCCAGATCGGTGGAGATCTGGCCGACCATGTTCGGGATGTTGGTGTTGATCACCTGCAGCCGATGGGCGCCCTCGGTGCGTTCCAGCTGGATCTCCGGGAAGTTCACCGAATTGCGGATGTTGCCGTTCTCCAGGTAGTCGCGCAGCTGGTCGGCGACCATCACCGCGCAGTTGTCCTCCGCCTCGGCGGTGGAGGCGCCGAGGTGGGGGAAGGCGACCACCTTCGGGTGGTGGCGGTTGTCCTCGGTGGGGAAGTCGTGGAGATAGGCGTGCAGATGGCCGTCGTCCAGTGCCTGCATCACCGCGTGGTCGTCGACGATGCCGTGGCGGGCGAAGTTGAGCACCACCGCGCCCTTCTTCATCGACCGGGCGCGGTCGGCGTTGAGCAGGTGGCGGGTGGCGTCGACCAGCGGCACGTGGAAGGTGACGAAGTCGGCCCTGGACAACAGGGCGTCGACGTTGGGCGCGCGCTCCACCGTCGACGGCAGCTGCCACGCCCCCTCCACGGTCAGGCCCGGATCGAAGCCGATGACGTTCATGCCCAGCGACAGGCCCGCGTCGGCCACCGCCCGGCCGATGGCGCCGAGGCCGATGACGCCGAGGGTGCGCCCGGGCAGCTCGAAGCCGGCGAAGCGCTTCTTGCCGTCCTCAACCGCCTTGTTCAGCGCCTCGCCGCGCTCGCCGAGGTCGCGGGTGTACTGCCACGCCGGCAGCAGGTTGCGGGCGCCCATCAACATCGCCGCCAGCACCAGCTCCTTGACCGCGTTGGCGTTGGCGCCCGGGGCGTTGAATACCGGCACCCCGCGCGCGCTCAGCGCATCCACCGGGATGTTGTTCACCCCGGCGCCGGCGCGCCCCACCGCCTTCACCGACGCCGACAGCTCGGTGTCGTGCATGTTGGCCGAACGGACCATGATGGCGTCGGGCTCGTTCAACGACGAGGCGATCTCGTACTGCTCCCGGGGGAAGCGCTCGAGGCCCACCGGCGAGATGTTGTTCAGGGTCTGGATCTTCAGCATGGGATCACCCCCTCAGCCGTTGCGCTGCTCGAAGTCGGCCATGAAGGCGACCAGGGCGTCGACCCCGGCCTCCGGCATGGCGTTGTAGATGCTCGCCCGCATGCCGCCCACCGAGCGGTGGCCCTTGAGGGTCACCAGCCCGTTGGCGGCGGCCTCCTCCAGGAAGGTGGCGTCGAGTTCCGGCTTCGCCAGGGTGAACGGTACGTTCATCCACGAGCGGTGGGCCGGGCGCACCGGGTTGGCGTAGAAGTCGGAGCCGTCGATGGCGGCGTAGAGCTTCTCCGCCTTGCGCCGATTGGTCGCCGCCATCGCCTCGAGGCCGCCGCCCTCGCGCAGCCACTGGAAGACCAGCCCGGCCAGGTACCAGCCGTAGGTCGGCGGGGTGTTGTACATGGAATCGGCCTCGGCCTGGGTCTTCCAGTCGAGCATGATCGGCGTGCCCTCGCGGGCGCGGCCGATGAGATCGTCGCGGACGATGACCAGGGTCAGGCCGGCCGGGCCGATGTTCTTCTGCGCCCCGGCGTAGATGACGCCGAAGCGGCTGACGTCGATGGGCTGCGACAGGATGGTCGACGACATGTCGGCCACCAGCGGCACGTCCCCGGTGTCGGGGATGTAGTCGAAGGCCAGCCCCTCGATGGTCTCGTTGGGGGTGTAGTGGACGTAGGCGGCATCCGCCGAGAGGTTCAGCTCGCCCTGGGTCGGGACGAAGGTGCCGTCGGTGGTGCCGGCGTCGTTGACGTTGCAGAAGCGCTTCGCCTCGGCCACCGCCTTCTTCGACCAGGAGCCGGTGTTGATGTAGTCCACGGTGTCGCCGGGGCCGGCGAGGTTCAGCGGCACGGCGCCGAACTGCTGGCTGGCGCCGCCCTGGAGGAACAGCACCTTGTAGTTGTCCGGGATGTTCATCAGGGCGCGGACATCGGCCTCGGCCTGCTCGGCGATGGCCATGAAGTCCTTGCCGCGATGGCTCATCTCCATCACCGACATGCCGGCGTTGCCGAACTCCACCAGTTCGTCCTGCGCCTTCCGCAGGACCGCCTCCGGCAGGGCCGCCGGACCGGCGCTGAAATTGAATACGCGTGCCATGGAATCGTGCTCCCGTGGTTCAGGATGGGTTTCGTGGATGCGGCGGGGCCGCGCCTAGGCGTCGGCCGGGGCGTCGTCGTCACCGTCCGCCGCCGTCTCGTCCTCGTCGATGCCCTCCTCGGCGGCGTCCTCCTCGATGCGCTCGACGCCCACCAGCCGCTCGTCACTGCCAAGGCTGATGAGCTTGACCCCCTGGGTGTTGCGCGACAGGACGCTGACCTCCTCGCCCCGCGTGCGCACCAGGGTGCCGCGATCGGTAATGAGCATGATCTGATCGTCGTCGCCCAGGCGCACGGCGCCGATGAGCGGGCCGGTGCGCGCGGTGATCTGCTGCGCCCGCACCCCCTGGCCGCCGCGCCGGCGGACCGGGTATTCCTCCAGCGCCGTGCGCTTGCCGAAGCCGTTCTCGGTGGCCGTGAGCACGCAGCCCTCGGCGGAGATCAGCAGCGATATGATGCGCGCGCCGTCGCCCAGCCGCATGCCGCGCACCCCGGCGGCGTTGCGGCCCATGGTGCGCACCTCCGACTCGGGGAAACGGGTCACCTGACCGGCGCTGCTGAACAGCAGGATGTCGCGCTCGCCATCGGTGAGGCCGGCGCCGACCAGGCAGTCGCCGTCGCGCAGGTCGAGGGCGATGATCCCGGTGCTGCGCGGCCGCGAGAAGTCGGCCAGCGGCGTCTTCTTCACCGTGCCGAAGGCGGTGGCGAAGAAGACGTAGCCGCCCTCGTCGAAGGTCTTGATGGGCAGCACCGTCTGGATCCGCTCGTCGGCCTCCAGCGGCAGCAGGTTGACGATGGGCTTGCCGCGCGCGCCCCGGCCCGCCTGCGGCAGCTGGTGGACCTTGAGCCAGTACGCCTTGCCGCGGCTGGAGAAGCAGAGCAGCGTGTCGTGGGTATTGGCGACGAACAGCTGGTCGACGAAATCCTCCTCCTTGAAGGTGGTCGCCGACTTGCCCTTGCCGCCCCGGCGCTGGGCGCGGTAGCCGGCCAGCGGCTGGGCCTTGGCGTAGCCCTCGTGGGAGAAGGTCACCACCATCTCCTCGGGGGTGATCAGGTCCTCCAGCGACAGGTCCTCGTGCTGGCTGTTGATCTCGGTGCGGCGCTCGTCGCCGAAGCGGTCGCGCACCGCTTCCAGCTCCTCGCGGATCACCTCCATCAGCCGGCCGGGCTGGTTGAGGATCGCCAGCAGGTCGGCGATGGTGTTCAGCAGTTCCTCGTACTCGGCGACGATCTTGTCCTGCTCCAGCCCGGTGAGGCGGTGCAGGCGCATCTCCAGGATCGCCTGGGCCTGGGCCGGCGACAGGCGGTAGCCGCCGTCGACCAGACCGAAGGCGCTCGGCAGTCCGTCGGGCCGCGAGGCATCGGCGCCGGCGCGCTCGAGCATGCCGGAGACCACCCCCGGCTCCCAGGTGCGGCCCAGCAGCCCCTCCTTCGCCTCGGCCGGATTCGGCGCCGCCTTGATGAGTTCGATGACCGGGTCGATGTTGGCCAGGGCGACCGCCAGCCCCTCCAGCACATGGGCGCGCTCGCGCGCCTTGCGCAGCTCGTACACGGTGCGCCGGGTCACCACCTCGCGGCGGTGGCGCAGGAACGCCTCCAGCACCTGTTTGAGGGTCAACAGCCGCGGCTGGCCGTCGTCCAGCGCCACCATGTTGACCCCGAAGACGGTCTGCAGCGCGGTGTGCTGATAGAGGTTGTTGAGCACCACGTCGGCGGAATCGTCGCGCTTGATCTCGATGACCACGCGCAGCCCCTCCTTGTCCGACTCGTCGCGCAGCTCGCTGATGCCGCCGATCTTCTTGTCCTTGATCAGCTCCGCCATCTTCTCGATGAGGCGCGCCTTGTTCACCTGATAGGGCAGCTCGTGGACGATGATCCGTTCACGCCCCTTGGCGTCGCTCTCGATCTCGCAGCGCGCGCGCACGTGGACCCGGCCGCGTCCGGTGGCGTACGCCTCGCGGATGCCGCGCACGCCGTTGATGATCC
>CAZGJO010000114.1:0-6814 GCA_964525685.1 uncultured Ectothiorhodospiraceae bacterium
CGGCCACCATCCGCGCGAGATCGAGGCGGTACTCGAGGCAACGGCGGCCGCGTGGCCGGGTCGGCGGCGGGTGGTGGTCTTCCAGCCCCACCGCTATACCCGCACCCGCGATCTGCTGGACGACTTTGCCCGGGTGCTGGCCACCGCCGAGGTGGTGCTGGTGATGGAGGTCTTCGCCGCCGGAGAGGAGCCGCTGCCGGCGGCCGACGGCCGCAGCCTGGTGCGCGCCATTCGACTGCGCGGGGCGGCCGAGCCGGTCTTTGCCGGCGACGAGGAACAGGTGGTCGAGGTCCTGCGCCGTGTGCTCACGGCGGGGGATGTGCTGGTGACGCTGGGGGCCGGCAGCATCGGCGCCCTGTCGGCGCGGCTGCCGGCGGCGCTGGAGGCGGACGCAACGGAGGAAGCGCCCCGATGATGGCCGAGCGGGAGACCCGGACATGGCGCGGCGAACTGCGCCGGGACGAACCCATGGCCCGCCATACCAGCTGGCGCGTGGGCGGCCCGGCGGCGCGGTTCTTCGAGCCGGCGGACAGCGCCGACCTGGTCGATTTCCTGGCGATGCTGGATGCGGCGGAGCCGCTCTACTGGGTGGGGCTTGGTTCCAATCTGCTGGTCCGTGACGGCGGCGTGCGCGGCACGGTGATCCATACCACCAATCGCCTGGCGGCCCTGGAGGTGGTGGACACGGCGGGCCTTCGGGTGGAGGCCGGTGTGCCGTGCGCCAAGGTGGCGCGGGCGGCGGCGCGGGCCGGGCTCGGCGGGGCCGAGTTCCTGGCCGGGATCCCGGGGACCCTGGGCGGGGCCCTGGCGATGAACGCCGGCGCCTTCGGCGGCGAGACCTGGGCGCTGGTGGAGGCGG
Organism: uncultured Ectothiorhodospiraceae bacterium; assembly: GCA_964525685.1. Lineage (GTDB taxonomy): Bacteria > Pseudomonadota > Gammaproteobacteria > Thiohalospirales > Thiohalospiraceae > Thiohalospira. Next base: position 860 of record CAZGJO010000114.1, read on the forward strand.
TCGAAACGGTGGACCGCCACGGCGGGGTCCACCATCGCTCGCCGGCGGACTACCGGGTCGGTTACCGCTCGGTGGAGGGGCCGGAAGGGGAGTGGTTCCTGGCCGCGCACCTGCGTCTGACGGCGGACCCGGACGGCGAGGCGAACGCGGCCATTCGGGCCCTGCTGGCGCGGCGCAACGCCAGCCAGCCCACCAGCCAGCCCACCGCCGGCTCGACCTTTCGCAACCCGGCCGGGGACCATGCCGCGCGACTGCTGGAGGAGGCCGGTCTCAAGGGCCACTGCGTGGGCGGGGCATGCGTCTCGGAGCTGCACGCCAACTTCATCGTCAACACCGGCACCGCCACGGCCGCCGACATCGAGGCGCTGATGGCGGAGATGGCCGAGGCCGTGTACGCGCGCCACGGCGTGCGGCTGGAGCCGGAAGTCCGTATCGTGGGGGAGGCGGCATGACCATCGGGGTTCTCATGGGCGGGTGGTCCGCAGAGCGTTCCATCTCGCTGAAGAGCGGCAACGCCGTGCTGGCCGGGCTGCGGCGGAGCGGCGTCGACGCCGTCGGCATCGATCTCGATGGCCGCGACGTTCCCGGACGGCTGGCCGGACTCGAGCGCGCCTTCATCGCCCTGCATGGCCGGGGCGTCGAGGATGGCGTGATCCAGGGGTGCCTGGAGGCCATGGGGATCCCGTATACCGGCACCGGGGTGCTGGGATCGGCGCTGGCCATGGACAAGCTGCGCAGCAAGCAGCTCTGGCGCGGCACCGGCCTGCCGACCCCGGAGTGGGTGGCCCTCGAGGCCGACAGCGATCCGGCGACGGTGGTCGAACAGCTCGGTCTGCCGCTCATCGTCAAGCCGGCGCGCGAGGGGTCCAGCATCGGCATGACGCGCGTGGATTCCACGGCGGAGCTCATGCCCGCGTGGCGGGAGGCGGCGCGCTACGACCGCGAGATCATCGCGGAACGCTGGGTCACCGGCACCGAATACACCGTCGCGGTGCTCGACGAGCAGCCGCTGCCGTCGATCCGACTGGAGACGCCGCGCGGGTTCTACGACTTCGAGGCCAAGTACGCCGCCGACAACACCCGCTACCACTGCCCGGCGGGTCTGGACGCCGCCGAGGAGGCGGCCATGGGGGAGCTGGCGGTGGCCGCCTTCCGCGCCCTGGACGGTCTCGGCTGGGGGCGGGTGGACATCCTCCGCGACGAGGATGGCGGACACTGGCTGCTGGAGATGAACAGCGTGCCGGGAATGACCGACCACAGTCTGGTGCCGATGGCCGCGGCGGCGGCGGGCATGGATTTCGATGCGCTGGTGCGCCACATCCTCGAGGCCAGCCGGGACTACCGGCCGGGGGGGGCGACGGGATGAAGGACCTGGCCGGTCTGCGCACCGAGAACCGCCCGCGCCGCGAGCGCCGCCAGAGCCTGCCGCGCTGGTCCGAGGTGGTGGATCTGCGGCTGGTGGGGGCCTTCCTCAGCGGCCTGTTGCTGGTGGCGCTGATGGCCTGGGTGCTGGACCGGCTGCGCGATCCGCAGACCCTCACCATCGAGGTGGTGGAGATGGAGGGGGAGTTCCGCGAGGTGCGCGGGCGCGATATTCGCCGGGTCATGGTTCAGGAGGGGCCGATGGGGTTCTTCTCGGTGGACATGGCCGGGATGCATCGCGCGGTGGAGGGCCTGCCCTGGGTGGCCAGTGCCTCGGTGCGCCGGATCTGGCCGGACCGGTTGGGGGTCTCGGTGGAAGAGCATGAGCCGTTGGCGCGCTGGGGCGAGGACGGCGTGGTCAGCACCACGGGGGTGCTGTTCCGCCCCGACGAAACGACGCTGCCGGAGGACGTCCCGCACTTCCACGGGCCCGACGAACTGGCCGCCGAACTGGTTGAAAGCTATGGCACCATGGCGGCGATCACTGCTGAACTGGGGCACGCCATTGCCTCCATCGAGGTGGACGAACGGCGCTCCTGGCAGTTGACCCTGGACAACGGCATCGAGGTGGTCCTCGGCCGCGATCGGGGCCATGAGCGCCTGGCGCGGCTGGCGGAGAACTGGGACCGGCGCCTGGCGCCGCACGAGTCCGCCATCCGGCGGATCGATCTACGGTATACCAACGGTTTCGCGGTACGCTGGCGAGAGGACGAGCGTCCTGAACAGCTGGGCGTGGGGTGAGAACGGGAGAGCGGGAATGTCGAAGCGTTCGGAAAAGAATCTGATAGTCGGTCTCGATATCGGGACCTCCAAGGTGGTTGCCATTGTCGGGGAGGTGAACCCCGAGGGCACGGTGGAGGTCATCGGGATCGGCTCCCACCCCTCCCGGGGGCTGAAGAAGGGCGTGGTGGTGAACATCGAGTCCACCGTCCAGTCCATCCAGCGCGCGGTGGAGGAGGCCGAGCTCATGGCCGGCTGCCAGATCCACAGCGTCTACTCGGGCATCGCCGGCAGCCACATCCAGAGCATCAACTCCCACGGCATCGTCGCCATCCGCGATAAGGAGGTCCTGCAGGGCGACGTGGAACGGGTCATCGACGCCGCCCGGGCCGTGGCCATCCCGGCGGACCAGCAGATCCTCCACGTCCTGCCGCAGGAGTTCATCATCGATACCCAGGAGGGCATCAAGGAGCCGGTGGGGATGTCCGGGGTGCGGCTGGAGGCCAAGGTCCACCTGGTGGCGGGCGCCGTGTCGGCCGCCCAGAACATCATCAAGTGCGTGCGCCGCTGCGGCCTGGAGTCGGAGAACATCATCCTCGAGCAGCTCGCCTCCAGCCACTCCATCCTCACCGAGGACGAGAAGGAGCTGGGTGTCTGCCTGGTGGACATCGGCGGCGGCACCACCGACATGGCGATCTTCACCGAGGGCTCCATCCGCCACACGGCGGTCATCCCCATCGCCGGCGACCAGGTCACCAACGACATCGCCGTGGCGCTGCGCACGCCGACCCAGCACGCCGAGGAGATCAAGGTGAAGTACGCCTGCGCCCTCCAGCAGCTGGCGACCTCCGACGAGACCATCGAGGTCCCGAGCGTCGGTGACCGCCCCCCGCGGCGACTGGCGCGCCAGACCCTGGCCGAAGTGGTGGAGCCGCGCTACGAGGAGCTGTTCAACCTGGTCCAGGCGGAACTGCGCCGCTCAGGCTTCGAGGACCTGTGCGCCGCCGGTGTCGTCATCACCGGCGGCAGCGCCAAGATGGAGGGGGCGGTGGACCTGGCCGAGGAGGTCTTCCACATGCCGGTGCGCCTGGGGTTGCCCAAGGGCGTCTCCGGCCTGGTGGATGTGGTGCGCAATCCCATCCACGCCACCGGGGTCGGATTGCTGCTGTTCGGTCACGAGAATCAGAAAGAGGGGACGAGCGGGGCGCATACCCGTTCGGGTTCGCGTCAGGGCGGAAGGTGGGAAAAGATGCGGGGGTGGTTCCAGGGACAGTTCTAGGGAGAAGAGGGACACGGGCAGGCACAGGGCGCGCAGCCCTGCCATACTGAGAGAGTGCAAGGGGGTTATGACATGTTCGAACTGATGGATGCCTACACACCCAATGCGGTGATCAAGGTAATGGGGGTCGGCGGCGGCGGCGGCAACGCCGTCGAGCACATGGTGGAGCAGAACCTGGAGGGCGTGGAGTTCATCTGCGCCAACACCGATGCCCAGGCGCTGAAGAAGTCGTCGGCGCGCACCGTGCTGCAGCTCGGCAACGGCATCACCAAGGGGCTCGGCGCCGGCGCCGACCCGAGCATCGGCCGCGAGGCGGCGCTGGAGGACCGTGAGCGGATCGTCGAGTGCATCGATGGCGCCGACATGCTGTTCGTTACAGCCGGCATGGGCGGCGGCACCGGTACCGGCGGTGCGCCGGTGGTGGCCCAGGTGGCGCGTGAGATGGGGATCCTCACCGTGGCGGTGGTCACCCGGCCGTTCCCCTTCGAGGGCGGCAAGCGCACCTCGGTGGCCCAGCAGGGCCTCGACGAGCTGGCCGAGTACGTCGACTCGCTGATCACCATCCCCAACGAGAAGCTGCTCTCGGTGCTGGGCAAGAACACCAGCCTGCTGGACGCCTTCAAGGCGGCCAACGACGTGCTGCTGGGCGCGGTCCAGGGCATCGCCGAGCTGATCACCCGCCCGGGCCTGATCAACGTCGACTTCGCCGACGTGCGCACGGTGATGTCAGAGATGGGCATGGCGATGATGGGCTCCGGAACCGCCACCGGCGAGAACCGGGCGCGCGAGTCCGCCGAGCAGGCCGTCTCCAGCCCGCTGCTGGAGGATGTCGACCTGTCCGGGGCGCGCGGCATCCTGGTCAACGTCACCGCCGGCAGCGACATGACCATCGGCGAGTTTCAGGAGGTCGGCGAGACGGTGCGCGAGTTCGCCGCGCCCGATGCCAACGTGGTGGTCGGCACCGCCATCGACATGGACATGGAAAACGAGATGCGTGTCACGGTTGTGGCAACGGGCATCGGTGAGGTTAAAGCGGAACAGGAAAAGGCCGTTAAAACAGTCCAGAAGAACGCCAGTGGCGATGTGGACTACGGCAAACTGGATCGCCCCACGGTGATCCGGAACAAGGCCGGCGCGGAGCGCTACACCAACCAGTCGGCGGGTGCGGCCGCAGGCGGCAGCAGCAGCGGTTCCGGAACCGGGGCCGCGGCGCCTTCCGGCAGCGGCGGCACCGGCGGGGGCGAGGAAGACGAGTACAACTATCTCGACATCCCCGCCTTCCTGCGTCGGCAGGCCGACTAGAACGCTTCGGCTTGGGATGTCCAGTCCATTGGTGTTATTATTGCAAGATTGTGACGTGGCGCCGGTTGGTGGTGCCGTCCGAAAACCGAAAGCGGGACGAAGATGCTCAAGCAGCGCACACTGAAGAACCTCATCAAGGCCACCGGCGTCGGTCTGCACACCGGTGAAAAGGTCTATCTGACCCTGCGGCCGGCCCCGGTGAACACCGGGGTGGTCTTCCGCCGGGTGGACCTGGACGAACCGGTCACCATTCCGGCGCGTCCCGAGAGCGTCGGTGACACCACGCTCTCCACGGCCCTGGTGAAGGACGGCGTGCGCATCTCCACGGTGGAGCATCTCCTGTCGGCCCTGGCCGGTCTCGGCATCGACAACGTCTATGTCGACGTCAGTGCGCCGGAGGTCCCGATCATGGACGGCAGTGCCGGTCCGTTCGTGTTCCTGATCCAGTCCGCCGGGATCGAGGAGCAGGCCGCGCCGAAGCGCTTCATCCGAATCCGCAAGCCGGTGGTGGTGGAGGAGGACGGCAAGTGGGCCCGGTTCGACCCCTTTGACGGGTTCAAGGTCGCCTTCTGCATCGACTTCGAGCATCCGGCCATCCGCGGCTGCGGACAGGAGGCGGTCATCGACTTCTCCACCACCTCCTTCGTCAAGGAGGTGGCGCGGGCGCGGACCTTCGGCTTCATGAACGACATCGAGTACCTGCAGGCCAACAGCCTGGCGCTGGGCGGCAGCATGGACAACGCCATCGTCATGGATGATTTCCGCATCCTGAACGAGGACGGCCTGCGCTACGGCGACGAGTTCGTCAAGCACAAGATCCTCGACGCCATCGGCGACCTCTACCTGCTGGGCCACAGCCTCATCGGCGCCTACAGCGGCTACAAGTCGGGGCATGCCCTGAACAATCGCCTGCTGCGTGCGGTGATGGCGCAGGAAGACGCCTGGGAAGAGGTGACCTTCGAGGACATGGAGAAGGCGCCCATCGCCTACACCCAGCCGCTGATGGCGTCGGTGGAGGCCTAGTCCTCGCGACGCCGGTGGCGGGCGAGGCGGCGCAGGGCCGAGGCCAGACCGGGATCGGCATTCTCGGCCAGCCGCTCGAGGCCGCGGCAGGCGCTGGCCGGGAGTTCACGTTTCGGCGCGGCCGGGGCGTCCGTCGGGTCCTCCGGGGAGGCGGAGGCATCGACCCGAATGGTCACCCCGGTGACACCCAGGGCCTCGCGGATGGGGGT
>CAZGJO010000115.1:0-6811 GCA_964525685.1 uncultured Ectothiorhodospiraceae bacterium
GGCGCGGGCGTCGCTCGGCCGGTCGCCGCGGATCAGCAGGGGCATGGCGACGTTCTCCAGGGCGGAGAACTCCGGCAGCAGGTGGTGGAACTGGTAGACGAACCCGAGAACGCGGTTGCGCACCTGGCCCCGCTCCGCCTCGTCCAGGTGCGAGATGTCTTCGCCGTTGACCTTCACCCAGCCGGTCGTCGGGCGATCCAGTCCGCCGAGCAGGTGCAGCAGCGTGCTCTTGCCGGAGCCGGAGGTGCCGACCACGGCGACCTGTTCCCCGGGGGCGATGGTCAGGCTGACCTCCTGGAGGACCGTTACCGGTTCGCGCTCCTCGGTGAAGGTCTTGCCGAGGTCCCGGCATTCCAGGACGGGATGCGACGTATCACTCATAGCGCAGGGCCTCCGCCGGCCGCGTCCGCGACGCCTTCCACGCCGGATAGAGGGTCGCCAGGGCGCTGAGGCCGAAGGAGATGAGACCGATGGTGGTCACCTCCGACCAGCGCACCTCGGACGGCAGCTCACTGATGTAGTAGACGCTGGAGGGCAGGAATTCGATCCCCAGCTGGTTCTCGATGAACGGCACGATGACGTCGACGTTGCTGGCCAGCAGCACCCCGGCCACCACCCCGAGGGCGGTGCCGATGAAGCCGATGAAGGTGCCCTGGATGACGAAGATCCCGAGGATGGTCCGGGGGGAGGCGCCCAGGGTCCGCAATATGGCGATGTCCCCCTGCTTGTCGGTGACCACCATGACCAGGGTCGAGACGATGTTGAAGGCAGCCACCGCGACGATGAGCGACAGGATGATGAACATCGCCGCCTTCTCGATCTTCAGGGCGCGGAAGAAGTTGGCGTGGCGCTGGGTCCAGTCGGTGACCCAGTACTGGCCGTCGAGGACGTCACGCCCGAGGTAGCGCGCCGTCTCCGGGGCGGTGAAGAAGTCGGTGGTGTTCATGCGCACGCCGGTGACGCCCTCGTCCTTGCGGTAGAGGGTCTGGGCGTCGCCCATGTGGATGAGACCGAGGCCGCTGTCGTACTCGTGCATGCCGACCTCGAAGACACCGACCACGGTGAACCGCTTGAGCCGCGGGACGAACCCGGTGGGCCCCATGTTCACCCGCGGCGTGACCAGGGTGACCCGGTCGCCCACCGTGGCGCCGAGCTGGCGCGCGAGGCCCTGGCCGATGACCAGACCGAAGCCGCCGGCCTCCAGCTCGGAGAGGCTGCCGGAGACCATGTGATCCTCGACCATGGAGATGTCCTTCTCCCAGTCCGGCAGGATGCCGTTGATGAGCCCGCCCTGGACGTGGTCGCCGCGCGTGAACATCGCCTCGCCGCGGACATAGGGGGCCGCGCCGGTGATGCGCGGCTCCTCCCGGGCGCTATCGGCCACGTGCTCCCAGTTGTCCAGGCGGTTGCTGTAGCTCTGCACCTCGACGTGGGCGGTCATGCCGAGGATGCGGTCGCGCACCTCGTTCTGGAAACCGTTCATCACCGAGAGCACGGTGATCAGGGCCATGACGCCGAGCAGGATCCCGCCCATGGAAATGAGTGAGATGAAGGAGATGAAGTGGTTCTGCCGCTTGGCGCGGGTGTAGCGCAGGCCGATGAACAGTTCCAGGGGTCGATACATGATCGCGATTGCCTCGTGCGCGTTCGTTCAGGCCGCTTCCGGCGGCGGGCATTCAACCGGCAGGGGCGTCTCCAGCCAGACCCCGGTCTGTTCGATCCGGGTCTGGTAGGCCAGCGCCTCGACCCCGGCCGCCACCGCGCGGCGCAGGGCGCGGCCGTAGTCGGGATCGATGGCGTCGGCCGGTCGCATGACGGTGACATCATCCCGCTGGACACAGAACAGGATGACCCCACGACCACCCGCCTCCACGACCCGGCGCAGCTCGTCCAGATGGCGGCTGCCGCGCGTGGTCACCGCGTCCGGGAAGAGCGCCGCGCCCTCTTCGGCCAGGGTCACATTCTTGACCTCCACGTAGCACGGATGTTCCCCGTCGCCGACGGCGAAGTCGATGCGGCTCTCCCCCAGCCGGACCTCGGGGCGCACCGGCCCGCTTCCGGCCAGCTCCCGGATGGTGCCATTTTCGATGGCCTCGCGCACCAGGGCGTTGCTCCGCGCGGTGTTGACGCCGATGCGGGTGCCGTCGGCCAGCTCGGTGAGCTCCCAGCTCAACGGGTACTTGCGCTTCGGGTTGCCGGAATCCCGGTACCAGATCCGCGTTCCCGGCTCGGCGCAGCCGCGCATGGAACCGGTATTCGGGGTATGCAGGGTCAGGGGCGTGCCGTCGGGGGTCTCGACATCGGCCAGAAAGCGCTTGTAGCGCCGGATGAGGGTCGCCGGCTGCAGGGGCTGTTCAAACTCCATGATTCGGTCCCGACTGTACAGGAAGGGCATAGGCTACTGGAGGCGCCGCTGGACTTCCACCACGTTGGGGAGCTGACCCAGGCGGTTGAGTACCCGGCTGAGCTGGTCGGTGTCCGCGACCCGGATGCGCAGGTCGATGTCGGCGTGCCCCTGGCTGGACGGCCCCCGGGTGTTCATCGCCTCCACGTTGACCTTCTCGTCGGCCAGGGTGGTGGTGATGTCGCGGATCAGCGCCGGTCGGTCGTAGGCGTGCACGTGGACGGCCACCGAGTAGCCCTCGGAGCGGGTGCCGGCACTCCATTCCACCGCCATGAGGCGGGGCTGCAGCTCATCGTCGAGGTTGAGGATCGACGGGCAGTCGCGCCGGTGGATGGTGACCCCGCGCCCCTGGGTGATGTAGCCGATGATGGGATCCCCCGGCGCCGGCCGGCAGCAGCCGGCCAGCCGCGTCACCAGGTTGCCGACCCCTTCCACGTGGACGTCGTCGGGCTGGGTGGTGGCGCGTTCGCCGCCGCCCCGGCGGCCGCCGGTGGTCTCCTTCGGTGCGCGCTGCAGCGGAACCAGCCGGTGGATCGCCTGGGCGATCTGGTGGCTGTTGATGTCGCCCCGCCCCACCGCGGCCATCATCTCCTCGCTGTCGGCCTGGCGCAGGGCCTCGGCCAGGCGGTCGTGGCCGAGGCTGCCGGCCACCCCGAGGCGGCGCAATTCCCGCTCCACCACCGCGCGGCCGTCGGTCACGTGCTGTTCGCGATCCTGCTGCCGGAACCACTGGCGGATCCGGGCCCGCGCCCGCGGCGTGCGGACATAGCCGAGCTGCGGATTGAGCCAGTCCCGGCTCGGCCGCCCCTCGCGCCCGGTCAGGACTTCCACCTGATTGCCGTTGAGCAGCTCCGTGTTCAGCGGCACCATGCGGCCGTCCACCCGCGCCCCACGACAGCGATTCCCGACCTCGCTGTGGATGTGGTAGGCGAAGTCCAGTGGCGTGGCGCCGCGCGGCAGGTCGACGATGTCGCCGGCCGGGGTCACCACGTAGACGCGATCCTCGAAGGCCTCGGAGCGGAAACGGTCGACGAAGTCGGAGGCGGAGGCCTCTTCCTCCTTCCACTCCAGCAGCTGGCGCAGCCAGGCGATCTTCTGTTCGAAGCCCAGCTCCCGCCGCGCCGTGGCCCCCTCCTTGTAACGCCAGTGGGCGGCGACGCCGAGCTCGGCGTGGCGGTGCATCTCGTGGGTGCGGATCTGCACCTCCAGGGTCTTGCCGTGGGGGCCGATCACCACCGTGTGGATGGACTGGTAGTTGTTCTCCTTGGGCGTGGCGATGTAGTCGTCGAACTCCTTCGGGATGTGGCGCCAGAGCCCGTGGACCAGTCCGAGGACGTGGTAACAGTCGCTGACCCGGTCCACCAGCACCCGCACGGCGCGCAGGTCGTAGAGCTGGTCCAGGCCCACCCCCTTGCGCTCCAGCTTCCGCCAGATGCTGTAGATGTGCTTCGGTCGCCCCTTCACGTCGGCGGCGATCCCCGCCTCGTCCAGCGCCGTGCGCAGCTGTTCGATGGACGCCGCGATGAAGGCCTCGCGCTCCACCCGGCGCTCGTCCAGGCTGGCCGCGATCCGGCGGTAGGTGGCCGGCTCCAGGTAGCGGAAGGCCAGGTCCTCCAGCTCCCACTTGATCTGCCAGATTCCCAGGCGGTTGGCCAGCGGGGCGAAGATGTCCAGGGTCTCGCGGGCGATGCGCTGCTGCTTTTCCGGCTCCAGGTGGGCCAGGGTGCGCATGTTGTGGAGGCGATCGGCGAGCTTGATCAGGACCACGCGGACATCCTCCGCCATGGCGAGCAGCAGCTTGCGCAGGCTCTCGGCACGGGCATCGGCGCGCTCGACCCCGTGCCCCGGCAGCGTCTCGATGAGGCGCATCTTGGTCACGCCCTCCACCAGCTCGGCCACCCGCTCGTTGAAGGCCTCGGCGAGGGTGGCGTGGTCGATGGCGCTGTCCTCGAGGACGTCGTGGAGCAGCGCGGCCGCCAGGGTCTCGGCGTCCATGTTGAGACCGGCGAGGATGTCGGCCACCGCGATGACGTGGTTGACGTAGGGCTCGCCGGAGGCGCGCTGCTGACCGGCATGCGCCTCGGAGGCCATGACCAGGGCGCGCTCGAGCAGGGCGCGTTCTTCGGGCGCGCGCCCGGCACCGACGCGCTCGAGCCAGTCGTTGGGCGTGGCGGCTTCGGGGACCAGCCCCCGGGTCTCGACGTAGACCATGGTCGTGATACTCGTGACGATACGCTGTTGAGGTATGATGGGGGCTCGAGGCCCGATTTTCGAGCCATACGGAGAAGGTCTTTTGACGACAGACACCACTTTGATGCCGGAATGGGCGGAACAGGACGCCGTGCTGCTCGCCTGGCCCGCCCCCGGCGGCGACTGGGATCCCTGGCTGGAGGCCGTGACCGACGCCTACCGGACCCTGGCCGCCACCATCGCCGACTTCGAGCCGGTGATCATCCTCTGCCGTGACGCCGCTCTGCGCGACCACGTGCGCGAGCAGCTCGCCGACCTCCCCGGGACCGAGGAGCACTATCGGCGGCTGGTCATTCCCTACGACGACACCTGGATCCGCGATTACGGGCCGTTGAGCCTGATCGGTCCCGCGGGCCCCCGGCTGCTCGACTTCCGCTTCAATGGCTGGGACGGGCGCCACCCCGCCGAACGTGACGATGCGGTCAACGCGGCGCTGGCCCGGGCACGGCTGCTGGATGCGCCCATGGAGCGCGACGAGCGCGTCCTCGAGGGCGGGGCCGTCGACACCGACGGCCGGGGCACCCTGATCACCACGCGCCGCTGCCTGCTCTCGCCGAACCGCAACCCCGGCCTCGACGCCACGGCCATCGAGGCGTGGCTGCGCCATCGGCTGGGGGTGGAACGGGTGCTCTGGCTGGAACACGGTGGACTGGAGGGGGACGACACCGACGGCCATGTGGACACCCTGGTGCGCTTTGCCGATCCCCGGACGCTGGTCTACCAGGCGTGTGACGACCCAAAGGACAGCCACCACGCGGAGCTCGCGGCCATGGCTGCGGAGCTGGCCGAATGGCGCACCGCCGACGGCGAGACCTACCAGCTGCGACCCCTGCCCTGGCCGCAGCCCCGCTACAACGCCCAGGGCGAGCGCCTGCCGGCCGGCTACGCCAACTTCCTGCTGGTCAACGGTGGTGTCATCATGCCCACCTACAACGACCCGGCCGATGACAAGGCCCGGGCGGTGCTGGCGGCGTGCTTCCCGGAGCGGGAGGTGGTCGGAGTGGATGCCCGGGTCCTGATCCATCAGGGCGGCTCGGTGCATTGTGCGACGATGCCGCTGGCGCGCGGTGTCCTGCCGGATTGAGGGGTCTGCATGCGTGACGTACTGAAGCTCGGTCTTGTCCAGGGTTCCGGCCATGCGGATGTCGACACGGCGCGCCAGCACGTGGCGACCGGCGTCCGGGAGGCGGCGGCGCGCGGCGCGGAGCTCGTCCTGCTCCAGGAGCTGCACGACGGCCCCTACTTCTGCCAGACCGAGGATCCGGCAGTCTTCGACCGGGCCGAGCCGATCCCCGGCCCCGGGAGCGCCCACCTGGCAGCGCTGGCGGCGGAGCTGGGGGTGGTCATCGTCGGCTCGCTGTTCGAGCGGCGCGCGCCGGGGCTCTGTCACAACACGGCCGTGGTCCTGGAGCGCGACGGCTCACTGGCCGGCTGCTACCGGAAGATGCACATCCCGGACGATCCCGGCTACTACGAGAAGTTCTACTTCACCCCCGGCGACGCCGCCGGCGACGGCCACGGCTTCACCCCCATCGACACCTCGGTGGGCCGGCTCGGGGTGCTGGTCTGCTGGGACCAGTGGTATCCCGAGGCGGCGCGGTTGATGGCCCTGGCCGGCGCCGAGATCCTGCTCTACCCCACCGCCATCGGCTGGGACCCGGCCGACGACGCCACCGAACAGGCCCGCCAGCTCGACGCCTGGCGCACCGTGCAACGCGGCCACGCCATCGCCAACGGCCTGCCGCTGGCGGCCTGCAACCGCACCGGCTTCGAGCCGACGCCCGGTGGCGCTCCGGATGACGGCGCACGCTTCTGGGGCAACAGTTTCGTCTGCGGGCCGCAGGGGGAACTGCTCTTCGAGGCCCCCTCGAATTCGGAGGAGGTCGCGGTGGTTTCGGTGGAGCGCAGCCGCACCGACACCGTACGCCGGATGTGGCCCTTCTTCCGCGATCGCCGCATCGACGCCTACGGCGACCTCACCTGCCGCTGGCGGGATGATTCGTTGGACTGAGGGGGCGGGTCCGACGGTTTGGTCCGGCTGCGGGCGGTCCGAGGGCGAGGGGGTTCGAACCGCGGGACGCCGTGAATACGTCCGTGTAGGCTCGCAGCGGCCATCCATGGCCGCTGACGCCCGCTTGTTCGAACCCCCTCGCCCTC
>CAZGJO010000116.1:0-6787 GCA_964525685.1 uncultured Ectothiorhodospiraceae bacterium
GCGACGTCGATCGCGTCGTGGCTCGTGCCGGAGATCATCGCGGCCAGGCGCATACTGGCTCCTTATCGCCGTTGACGGGTGGGGTCGAGCGCGTCACGCAGCCCGTCTCCGAGCAGGTTGAGGCCGATCACCGCAACCACGATCAGGAGCGACGGGGTGACCAGCATCCAGGGCGCAGGCCCGAAGAGGTTGCGTGCTTCGCTCACCATGCGGCCGAGGGACGGCTCGGGCGGCTGTGTCCCGAGGCCGAGGAAGGACAGGCTGGACTCGGTCAGGATGGCCCAGGACAAGGCCAGGGCGGTCTGGACGATGATCGGTGCGGCCACGTTCGGCAGCACGTGGCGCACCAGCAGTCGTGCACGGCTGAAGCCGAGCACCGTGCCGGCCGCGATGTACTCCATCTCCCGCACCGACAGCACTGGCCCGCGGGCGACACGGACGAAGATCGGGGTGTAGACGACGGCGATCGCCGCAGCAGTGTTGAACCAGCCCGTGCCGAGCGCGGTGACGATGACCAGCGCGAGCAGGATCGCGGGGAAGGCGAAGAGCATGTCGGTCAGCCGCCCGACGACGCGCTCCGTCCAACCTCCGAGATAGCCCGCCGAGATGCCGGCGGCCGAGCCGATGAGGGCCGCGAAGGCCACGGCCAGCACCGCGACGCGCAGGGACACCAGGATGCCCGCCATCGAGCGTGCAGCGATGTCACGACCGAACTGGTCGGTTCCCGCCCAGTACGTGGTGGACGGTGGGAGGAACCGGTCGGCAGGCGTCTGTACGAGCGGATCATGGGGAGTGAGCCCGACCAGGGCGAGCAGGCCGATCAGCACGAGTGCGCCCGTGACGAGCATGCCGATGCGACCGTTGCTGGTCCGCCACAGGGCGACGAGGACACCAGGACGCCCGTCGGTCGTCGTCGCGTCCAGGGGATCGGTCTGCGCGCTCATCGCAGCCTCACACGAGGGTCGATCCGCGCGTAGAGGAGGTCCACCGCCAGGTTGACCAGCACGAACATCGTGGCGACGACGAGCACCACCGATTGCACGACCGCGAGCTCCCGTTGAGCGATGCCACCGATGACCAGACGACCGAGGCCCGGGAGCACGAAGATCTGCTCGACGATGATGGTCCCGCCGAGCAGGTACCCGAACTGCACGCCCGTGATGGTCACGATCGGCGTCAGCGCGTTGCGCAGGACGTGCCGCCACCGGGTGCGACGTTCGGAGACCCCCTTGCCACGGGCGGTGCGCACGAAATCCTGCTCGGCGATCTCCAGGTAGACCGACCGGGTCGTGCGCATCACGGTGGCCGCCAGACCCGTACCGAGCACCAGAGCGGGGTAGAGCATCTGCTGGAGGTTGATGGCCGGCGAGGTCAGGAAGGGGACGAAGTCCCCGGCGGAAGGGAAGTAGCCGAACCTGGTGGAGAGGAAGGCCACGATCGCCGAGGCCAGCACGAAATCGGGGATGGCGAGGCCGAGCAGCCCGAAGGTCTGACCGGCTGCGTCGCGGAGGCTGTCGGGTCGACTGGCGGCGAAGACACCAACGCTGACCCCGATCAGGACACCGATGATGACCGACATCACGGCGAGCTGGATCGTTACCGGCAGCGCCGCAGCCAACTGCTCCGACACGGGCCGGCCGCTGATGACCGACACGCCGAAGTTGCCCTGGAACACGCTGCCGAGCCAGCCGAAGAACTGGTTCCACAGGGGCTGGTCGAGCTGGTAGTAGGACTCGAGCGCAGCCCGTTGCGCGTCGGTGAGCGATCCGGCTTCGATCCCGACGCGTGCGGTGATCTCATCACCGGGCAGGACCCGCAGGAGCAGGAAGATCAGCACCGCGACCCCGAGCAGCGTCCCCATCGCCTCGACCAGACGCCGGCCGATGTAGCGGGCCATCGCAACTCCTTCCCCGGGGTGCGAGCAGCCGCCGGTGCGTACAGGGGGTGGGAGGGAAGAACGCAAGGAGGGAGGATGGCCGGGCCAGCCCGGGGGAAGCTGACCCGGCCGTCTGCGGCGCGCTAGCCGTGGAGGCTGGCGTCACGCAGACCCTTCATCGACCCGGTGGACAGCGACTGGAAGCCGCTGACCTCGGGCCGAAGCACGCGGTACTCGAACCCGTTGGCGGTCCAGATCCACGGTGACGCCTCGAGCAGTCGCTCGGAGATCTCCGCGTAGATCGCGGCACGCGCAGCAGGATCGGTCTCCGCCTCGCCGTCGGCGAAGAGCTGGTCGAGCTCCTCGCTGGAGTAGGTCGCGACGCTCTGGAGGTTGCCGTCGCTGGTGAAGTACCTGGCATACATCAGGTGCGGGTCGGGGTTCCCGCCGTTGAGTGCGACCGCTCCCTCGTAGTCGGTCGCGAGCCAGCGGTCGACGTACACGCTGGTCTCGAGCTGTTGGATGTCCGCCTCGATGCCGATGGCTGACAGCTGCGACTGCAGGCTCTGGGCCTCGTTGACGGCGGTCTCGTACCCACCGGTCATCACGATCATCTCGAAGCTGAAACCGTCCTCGTAGCCGGCGTCGGCCAACAGCTCGAGGGAGAGGTCGGTATCCGGCCCGTCGCAGGGCAGGCCGTCGTAGGCGTCGGTCCGCCATGCGGGAGCCGTGAAGGGGCCGGTCACCTCACCCTCGCCGAGCAGCGCGGAGTCCACGAGTTCCTGACGATCGACGGCGCAGGCGATGGCCTGACGGACCATCGGGTCATCGAAGGGCGCCACCTCGGTGTTGAGCTGCAGCACCCGGTACGCCAGTGCCGGCTCGCGTTGGACGTCGAGCTCGGACTCGTCGATCTGTGAGATCACGATCGGATCGGTGATGACACCGAGGTGGTACTGGCCGGCGGTCAGACCCGCCTCGACAGAGCCCTCGTCGGGAACGACGCGGATCTCTATGCCCTCCAGCGCCGGGGTACCGCGCCAGTAGTCGTCGTAGCGGACCATGCGGAACACATCGCCCTGGGACCACTCATCGAACAGGAAGGGGCCGGAACCCAGTGGCTCGTTCTCGATGGTGCCGGATTCGATGGCAGCTGCTGGGGCGATAGCGGTGTTGGTCGAGGTCAGCGCGGCCGGCAGGGTCGCGTCGGCACGTTCGAGGTTCAGGGTGACACCGTGATCCCCGTCGGCCTCCGCGGCGGCGATGGACAGGATGTTCGCCCGTGCCACGGAGCCGCTGTCCTCGTCGAGCACCCGTTCGAGGCTGGCGACCACGTCGTCGCTGGTCAGCGGTGATCCGTCGTGGAAGGTGGCGTCGGGGGTGAGCTGGAGTTGCAGGGTCTCACCGTCCTCGCTGTACTCCCACTCCTCGACCAGGGAGCCGACGACGTTGAGGTCCTCGTCGTGCTCGAAGAGGGTCTCATAGATCTGCTCGAGCGCCTGGACGCTCTGGAAGGCCGTGGCACGGTGGGGGTCGAGGCTGTCGACGTCACCGGTCCGGGCGATGACCAACGGGCCCGACGCCGCGTCGTCTGCGTCGTCGGTCTCGTCACCATCCGCGTCATCGTCGGCAGCACCATCCTCCTCGGTGGGCTCCTCCTCGGTGGTGTCGGTCTCCTCGACGTCCTCGGCGGTGGGCGGCGCACAGGCGGCCAGCACCATCGTGGCCGCGGCGAGCACCGAGACCGTTGCGGTCAGGGTCCTTCTCATCGGTTCTCCTCCTGGGCTGCCTGGGTGGTGCCGTCCGGCACCGCCCCGGGCGGGGTCTTGGGGTCATCGATCCGTGTCAGCGCCGCCCGGACGACACCATCGCCCGCGGCCAGGGCAGCGCTTGCGGTGGCGACGTCCGCCTCGGCCAGCAGCATCACCAGCGCCACCTTGAGGTCCCCGTCAGCGGCAGCCAACGCCGTGCGGCAGTGCGCTGCAGGCTGTCCCGTCGCCTCGGCGAGGATCGTCAGCAGCCGACGTCGGAGCTTGTCGTTGCTCGCGGCGACGTCGACCATCAGGTTCGAGTACGTCTTGCCGAGCCGCACCATGACGGCGGTCGAGAAGGCGTTGAGCACCAGCTTCTGTGCCGTGCCGGCCTTCATGCGTGTGGAGCCGGCCACCACCTCCGGCCCGGTCGGCACGAGGACGTGGATGTCGACGTCAGCAGCGATGGGCGCCGCCGGGTTGGCACTGACCAGGGCCGTGTAGGCACCCGCGCGCCGTGCCGCGATCATCGCGCCGTGCACGTAGGGCGTGGCACCACTGGCTGCCAGCCCGATACAGACATCGCCCGCAGCGACCGCTGCGGCAGCGTCGACCCCGTCCTCGTGGCGGTCCTCCGCACCCTCGATGGATGTCGTCAGCGCTGCGTTCCCGCCGGCCTGGTGGGCGATGAAGCGACCGGGTTCCAGGGAGTAGGTCGGCGCGAGTTCGACCGCGTCGAGCACCGCCAGCCGACCGGAGGTCCCCGCCCCGAAGTACTGCACACGACCCCCGCTGCGCAGCCGTCGAGACGCTTCGTCCACGACCTCGGCCAGGGCCGGAAGCGCCGTGGCGACCGCGTCGGCCACGGTGCGGTCCTCGGCGTTGATCCGTCGTAGCAGGGCGAGGGAGTCGAGCTCGTCGAGGTCGTGGCTCGCGGGGTTGCGCTCTTCGGTCGGTGGTCGGGACAGGAGCGGGGACTCGCTCATCCGCGAGCCTCCCGTCGGCCGCGGACGGCCTCGAAGGTGCGTTCCAGGGCGGCCAGGGACCGGTCGTAGCTGCGCTGTGCGACGCCGACGAACAAGCAGTCGACCACCACCAGCTGCGCGGTGCGGCTGGCCATCGCCCCGGCACGGAAGGTGGTCTCCACCGCCGCGGTGGTCAGGACATGGTCCGCGGCGCGGGCGATCGGTGAGCGCGGGCCGTTGGTGAGCGCGATGGTGGTTGCACCACGACGCCCCGCCTCGATCAGTGGATCGATGGTGTCGGTCGTCGTACCGGTGTGCGAGATGCCCACGGCTGCATCACCCGGGCCCAGCAGTGCGGCGGACGTCAGGGCGGCATGGGGGTCACGGCTGGCGAAGGCGGCACGACCGATGCGGTGCAGCTTCTGCTGCAGGTCCTCGGCTACCAGGGCGGACGCACCGATGCCGAAGATCTCCACCCGGCCTGCGGACACGATCGCCTCCACCGCTGCCTGGACGGCGACGGGATCCAGCGCAGCAGCGGTGTCCTGGATGGCGCGGGCCTCGGAGGCACCGACGGTGGCGATCACCTCGGCCATGGTCGCGTCGGGGGCGATGTCACCGCCCACCTGACCGGTGACATCAGCGTCCTGGGCGGCTGCCACCGCAAGACCGAAGCGCAGCTCCCGGAACCCACCGACGCCGGCGTGGTTACAGAAGCGCACGACCGTGGTCTCGGAAACGTCGCAGGCCGTGGCGAGCTCTGTGATGGTCATCATCGAGGCGTCGGCGACGGATGCGAGCAGGTACTCCCCGACGCGACGCTCCGCGGGCGCAAGATCCGGCAGGATCCCACGCAGCCGTGGGAGGAGGCCGGCACCGGCCGCCATGCCCGCCGCGGATGATGACAAGTTTTCTTCTCCGAGTTGCGTAGGAGGTGTAACTTACTTACTAACCGCAGGCGAGGCAAGCACCGATCGTCGTCCGGGGCCAGGTGCCCGGCGTCTGGAGCGACCGTGGACGTTGACCCGCTGCCGGGCGTCGGCGACGTCCGTGCCGCAGGCAACGTGACCCTCCATCGGATCGTCGTGCCACTGCGCAGGCCCTTCCGCACGGCGCTGCGGTCCGTCACCGACCTCGACACCCTCATCGTCGGTGTGACTGACGGCAACGGCGATCGTGGGTGGGGCGAAGCGGCAGCGGTCAGCGCCGTCACCGGTCAGGACCAGCGCCGGGTTGCGGCGATGCTGCTGGGACCCGTCGCCGCGACCCTCAGCGATGCGCTGCTCGAGGATCCGGAGGCGGCTTCCCGCACCCTCGGGCAGGTTGCGGCAGCGGTGCCCGCAGCGGCGAACGCGGTGTGCGCAGCCCTACTGGACCTCGAGGCACGACGTCACGCCCTGCCGGCCCACCGCCTGCTCGGTGCCCGCACCGACCACCTCACGACCACCGTCACGATCGCGAGGGACGACCCGTCAGCGATGGCCCATGACGCGGCCACACGCGCGGCAACGGGCTTCACGCGCCTGAAGCTGAAACTCGGGGGCGACGATCCACGGACCGACCTCGACCGTATCCGGGCGGTGGCCGACACCACGGTCGGCTGTCGTCTGCTGCTGGACGCCAACCAAGGATGGGAGCGCGTGAGCGCGGACGACTGCGTCGCCGCGATCCTTGCGGAGGGGTACCCGGTCGAGGCGCTGGAGCAGCCGCTGGCCGCCCGTGACCTCACGGGTGCTGCGGCGCTGCGCGGGCAGTTGGCCGGGACCGGCATCGAACTCGTCGCCGACGAGTCGGTCTTCTCGCTAGCGGACGCGCATGCCGTGCTGGACGCCGGTGCCGCGGACCGCATCAACGTCAAGCTGGCCAAGGCCGGCGGCCCGGTTGCCGCCCGTCAGATCCTGCAACTGACCCGTGACCGCGGGATCGCGACGATGGTCGGCTGCATGCTCGAGTCACCCCTGGGGGTCGCTGCGGCTGCGGCCGTCGCCCTCGCGGAGGGGGTGACCACCTGCGACCTCGACGCGCCACTGCTGTTGGCCCGATCTCCGGTCTCTGGCGGCCCGCACCTCGACGGCCCGCGGCTGACGGTCAGCACGGCTCCCGGCTTCGGGTGTACCCCGCCGTAGTACTGCGGGACGTGCACGCCGTCACGAGGCCACGGGGTGGGCGTGCCCGCGGCGCCACCGCGGTGCCGG
>CAZGJO010000117.1:0-6725 GCA_964525685.1 uncultured Ectothiorhodospiraceae bacterium
CGAGCGACCAGGGAGTTCTCCCCCGCGTGCCCCGGCGCCCCCGACCACCCCCCCGCCCGGCGGCAGAGACAGCGAAAACACCACAGGGATTCAGAAACGGCGCCGTTTCCAGTATATTAGTGGGGACTGACCCGACATTCACACCAACCGAAACCACGGGGAGAACCGGTGGAGATCCAGATATCCGACCGGGTGAGCACCATCAAGCCCTCCGCCACCCTGGCGGTCACCGCCCGCGCCAAGGCCCTGCGCGCCGCCGGCCATGACGTCATCGGCCTGGGGGCCGGCGAGCCCGACTTTGACACCCCGGAGCACATCAAGGAAGCGGCGCAGCGCGCCATCCGCGAGGGTCAGACCAAGTACACCGCCGTGGACGGCACACCCGAGCTGAAACAGGCGGTGGTGGAGAAGTTCCGCCGCGACAACGGGCTCGACTACACCGTTGACGACGTACTGGTCTCCTGCGGCGGCAAACAGAGCTTCTACAACCTGATCCAGGCGCTCATCAATCCCGGTGACGAGGTGGTCATCCCGGCCCCCTACTGGGTCTCCTACCCCGACATCGTCCGCCTGGCCGGCGGTCGGCCCGTCGTCGTGGAAACGGGCCTGGATCAGGGTTTCAAGATGAGCCCGGAGCAGCTCGAAACGGCCATCGGCCCCGGAACCCGGCTGGTGGTGCTCAACAGCCCCTCCAATCCCACCGGGGTGACCTACAGCCGCGCCGAGCTGGCGGCCCTGGGCGAGGTGCTGCTGCGCCACCCCCACGTGGTGGTCGCCAGCGACGACATCTACGAGCACATCATCTGGGGCGGCGAGCCGTTCGCCAACATCGTCAATGCCTGCCCCGACCTGCAGGCGCGCGCGGTGGTGCTCAACGGCGTCTCCAAGGCGTACGCCATGACCGGCTGGCGCATCGGCTATGCCGCCGGGCCGAGGCCGCTCATCGCCGCCATGAAGACCATTCAGTCCCAGAGTACGTCCAACCCGGCTTCCATCTCCCAGGCCGCAGCCACCGCCGCCCTGGAAGGGGACCAGTCGTGCATCGACACCATGGTCGCCGCCTTCCGGCGCCGCCACGACTTCGTCATCGAGGGGCTGGAGAAGCTCCTCGGGGTGCGCGGCCTGCCCGGCCAGGGCGCCTTCTACTCGTTCCCCGACATGAGCGAGGCCATCGCCACCGGCGGCCATGCCGACGATGTGGCCTTCGCCGAACATCTGCTGGAAAACGCCGGCGTGGCGCTGGTCCCGGGCTCCGCCTTCGGCGCGCCGGGCTGCATGCGGCTCTCCTTCGCCACCAGCCTCGACAACCTGGAGCGGGCCATGGAGCGGCTCGAGCGGGCACTGAACGTCTGATCCCGACCCGCGAAGGGTCCTTACACCGGCCAGGGAGGGCCGCTGAACCATGCACCGGGTACACACCGCCGGACTCACCCTGCTGGAACTGCTCTTCGTGCTGGCCATCCTCGGCCTGCTGACCTCGGTGGGCCTTCCCCGCCTCCACGGGGTCATGGACGCCCACCGCCTTGCCACCACCACCGCCACCCTGCACGGCCATCTCCACCATGCCCGGGCCGAGGCGGTGCGCCGCGGGCACGATGTGGTGCTGTGCGGTTCCACGGAGTGCGGGACAACGGACTGGGGCACAGGATGGCGGGTCTTTACCACCAACGAGGAAGGCCGAAACATCCTGGCACACGGTGAATCCGACGGGCCGGGTGTTAAAACCAACCGACGGCGCGTGACCTTTCGGTTCGACGGCACCACTCGGGCCGGGGGGACCCTGACCGTCTGTGCGGGCAGCGGCGCGGGCCGCCAACTGGTGGTCTCCCGCAGCGGCCGTGTCCGGGGCCGCACCGCCCCCACCGACGCCTGCGCCAACGGCTGAACGCCTAGTAGCCGGCCTGCTGATGCACCTCCGGCAGCTCTTCTTCTCCGCCCATCAAGGTCCACATCAGCCGCGCCACGCTCTCCGGGGCGATGACGGTGTGCCGGTTGTTGGCCGCCGAGAGCTTCTCGCGCATCTCCTGGCGCACCTCACTGCTGCCGGTGAAGTCGAAGATCATGTCCACGGCGCTGCCCGCGGCAATGATGTCGTCCAGCGTGCCGCAGGGGATACCGGCCTCTTCGGCCATACGCAGGCCCTCGGTCCTGGACAACTGGGCCACACGCACGATGTTCACGCCTCGCTCGCGATTGTCCAGCATGCGTGAAAGAAAGATCGAGCCAACCCGGCCAAGACCGACGATGGCGATGTTGTGTTGTGACATTTCGGCCACTCCTTTTTCTGTTCTGGTCGAAAATCTCGATGATCCCTCTGAAACCGCAACCAGACCATGATCTGCAGCAACCTGGCAACTACATGCCGCAATCTGTATAGAGTCTAAACACCGCGTTCGCAACACGGGAGTTGCGCATTCGATCGTAATTTCATAGTGTGTGAGGCATAAAGATCACAAATACGGAGAGAGCCATGCTGCGCCCCACCGTCGGCCGAAAACTGGCTTCCGCCTTCGGCGCCATCGTCGTCATCATCCTCATCATCGGGATCGTGGCCTGGACGACCTTCACCAGCCTCGACCAGAGTCGTGATGACGCCGTCGCCCTGCTCGAACAGACCATCTTCCAGGTCGACCGTGAAGTCGACCACCTGGCGTGGCGCGGTGACCTCTCCGACTCGCTTCTGGGGGAGACGACCTTCGACGGCGAACTGGACTACACCCAGTGCAACCTGGGGACCTGGTACTACGACTTTGCCGACAGCGACTTCTACCAGCGCCTCCCCGCCGAGTTCCACGAGCACTTCGAGGCCATCGAGGAGCCCCACCGGCTCATGCACCAGAGTGCCGAGCGCATCGTCGAGCTCCAGCGCGAACAGGGGTTCGCGGCCGCGGCCGAGGTCTACAACCGTGAGACGCTGCCCTACCTCGAGGACCTTCAGGAGGGCATCACCAACCTCAACCGCGTGCTGGAAGCGGAGACCGACACGGCCGTTGAAGAGGCGCGCGCCCAGGCCGCAACCGGGCGCATGCTGGTCATCGGCGGCATCGTCATCGCCGCGCTGCTGGCCGTGGCCCTGACCATCATCATTACCCGCGCCATCACCACCCCGCTGACCTCGGTCCGCGAGAAGATGGAGCACCTGGGCGAGGGCCATCTGGACACCCCCGAAGTCAAGGTTCGCAGCCATGACGAGATCGCCGACGTGGCCCATGCGGCCAATACCACCCAGGCGGGCTTCCGCGAACTGGTCGGCGAGGTGCGGGACTCCGTGAACGAGCTGGTCGAGTCCACCGAACGCCTGGCGGTTCTCTCCCACGAGACCCTGGAAAGCGTGGAGGCCCAGCGCGGCGAGACCGATCAGGTCGCCACGGCCACCACCGAGATGGCCTCCACCGCCGAGGAGATCGCCCGCAACGCCTCCGAGGCCTCGGATGCCGGGCGCAATGTCACCGACAGCGCCCGCCAGAGTTCCCAGCGCGCCAATGACACCCTCAGTGCCATCGCCAAGCTGAACGACTCCATCGACGACTCCGCCGAGCGGATCCGCGTGGTCGAAACGGAGAGCCAGGCCATCGGCACCGTCCTGGAGACCATCCAGGAGATCGCCGAACAGACCAACCTGCTGGCCCTCAACGCCGCCATCGAGGCGGCCCGGGCGGGCGAATCGGGGCGCGGCTTCGCCGTGGTCGCCGACGAGGTGCGCAACCTCGCCACCCGGACCCAGGACTCCACCGTGGAGATCCAGAACAAGATCGAGCAGCTCCGCTCCGGGGTGGACTCGGCCGTGAAGAGCATGGAAAGCGCCACGGAAGAGGCGACGCACGGCAAGGAGCTTACCGAGGAGACGACCTCGGCGCTCAATGACATCGCCCAGCGCATCGACGAGATCGAGGCCATGTTCACCCAGATCGCCACGGCGACCGAGGAGCAGACCAGCGTGGCCGAAGAGATGAGCCAGAACGTGACCCACATCAACGATCGCGCCACGACCAACGACGAGAAGGCGCGCGAGGTCGACAACGTCGGCACCCGCCTCTCCGAACTCGCCGAAAGCATCCGCGGTCAGCTGAGCCACTTCCGCTTTTGAGGCGGGACCGCGCCACCCGGGGTGAACACCGCATGTTGACCCCGGGCGGGCGGATGGTTAGGATACGCGCTTGTTGTTAATCCCCGGTAGCTCAGTTGGTAGAGCAG
This sequence comes from uncultured Ectothiorhodospiraceae bacterium, assembly GCA_964525685.1. Lineage (GTDB taxonomy): Bacteria > Pseudomonadota > Gammaproteobacteria > Thiohalospirales > Thiohalospiraceae > Thiohalospira. Next base: position 4,195 of record CAZGJO010000117.1, read on the forward strand.
GTGACTGTTAATCACCCTGTCGCTGGTTCGAGTCCGGCCCGGGGAGCCATACAAAACAAGGGGCTGCGCCATGCAGCCCCTTTTCTCGCCATACCCCTTCTACAATTCCCCGCGGGTCCTTCTACAAGTCCGACCCACAGGGAAACGCAGTATCCGTGATATCCGCATCCCGGCATGAGATACGCCGGTTGACCCGCTCCCGCTGAATGGGAACGGGCCACCGACGTTGGTCCATGGCGAGGCGACGGCAGCGCTTGGTGCTGCCATCCACCGGGGCCACTCCCGGGATACCCCATGACACAAAAAAGGCCCGCCAAAGCGGGCCTCTTTGCCGTGCGGCCCCGTACCGAACGGGGCCGCTTCACGACCGGCTCAGGCCGGCGCCCAGGCGGTGCACCAGCCCTCGGCGGCGACCTCCTGGTTACCGAAGATGGAGCACGGGGCCCATGCGTCATCCTCGCTGCCAGCGAAGAGGCTGCAGTTGTAGCAGTACTCCCCATCGTTGTAGCTGTCATGGGTCACGTCGGCGACATCATGGCGATAGTGCATCGCCTGCGCCTGGGCATCGTCCTCGCTCAGCCGACCGGCGGCGAAGGCGGTACCTCCGCCGACCAGCGCTGCGGCCGGCACTGCGGCCACAACCCCCAGGCTGGTCTTGAGGAACTTGCGACGCGAGAAGTTGTTGCTCTCGGACATATTCTTGACTCCCTTTACGGCGTGGGTTTGGATTGGGTTTCTTCGTTATTGTGGCGGTGCACCAAGTACACTCTCCCCCAGTCACACCAACCACCTTAAACCTCAGCCACACGATTTCAAGCGCGCAACTTCCATACCATGATCCAGGTCAGGGCAAAGCCGGATACCCCACACGACCGTTCGGGGCCTGCCCCTCGATACCGTCCACCCGAATCTGTGAAGCCGGGCACTTGGAGTCCCCTGTTCGCGCCACCATAATGGGGGCATGAACCCATCACGCGAGGAGTCTTTCGTGCACAACCACAGAGCGATTACCAAGGCGGTTTTCCCGGTCGCCGGCCTGGGCACCCGTTTCCTGCCCGCCACCAAGGCCAACCCGAAGGAGATGCTGCCGGTGGTCGACAAGCCGTTGATCCAGTACGCCGTGGAGGAGGCGCTGGCCGCGGGGATCACGGAACTCATCTTCGTGACCTCCAGCGCCAAGCGCGCCATCGAGGACCACTTCGACAAGAACTTCGAGCTGGAGTACGAGCTCGAGCGCAAGGGCAAGGACGATCTGCTGGAGATGGTGCGCGGCATCGTCCCGGCCGGCGTCTCCTCGGCCTATGTGCGCCAGGCGGAGGCCCTGGGCCTGGGCCACGCGGTCAACTGCGCCCGCCCGCTGGTGGGCGACAACCCGTTCGCGGTCATCCTCGCCGACGACCTCATCGACGGCGAGGGCAACGAGCCGCCCCTGAAGCAGATGGTGGACGTCTATCAGTACCATGGCGGCTCCGTCCTGGGCGTCGAGGAGGTCCCGGCCGACGAGACCCACAAGTACGGCATCGTCAGCTCCACCGCTGTGGATGAGCGCGTCGGCCGCGTCCACGGCATCGTCGAGAAGCCGAAGCCGGCGGATGCACCCACCAACCTCGGTGTGGTCGGTCGTTACATCCTCTCGCCGCGGATCTTCGACCGGCTCCAGGCCACCGGGCTCGGCGCCGGCGGCGAGATCCAGCTCACCGACGCCATCGCCGAACTCATGGAGGAGGAGCAGGTGCTCTCCTACCGCTTTGCCGGAACGCGGTACGACTGCGGCAGCAAGCTGGGCTACCTGGAGGCCACCGTGCGCTACGGCCTCAGGCACCACGAGCTGGGCGACGAATTCCGCGACTTCCTGCGGGACCTGGCACTCTGACATGGCACACACCATCGCCGACCTCATGGGACGAGTGGAGGTCAGCTTCGGCAACGGCGGCCTGCGCGCCCCCGCCGACCAGCTGAGCGACGCGGTGGTCTACGCCTTCGTGCGCGCCTTCCTCGAACACCTGCGGCGCTCCGGCCATACACGCCATGCCCGCAACGTCCTGGTCGCCGGCGATCTCCGCCCCACCACCGGGCGCATGATGCGCGCGGTGGCCGCGGCCATCGCCGACTTCGGCTCCTTCCCCCTCAGCGGCGGGCGCATCCCCGCCCCGGCGCTGGCCCACTACGCCATGCGCGAACAGATACCGGGGATCCTGGTCACCGGCAGCCACCTGCCGGCCAGCCACAACGGCCTCAAGTTCTTCCGTCCCGACGGCGAGGCCGGCCGCAGCGACGAGAGCGCCATTCGCCAGGAGAATGTGAACCTGCCTTCGGAGCGCTTTGACGCCGAGGTGCAGATGCAGGGGGGCATCCCGCTGGGGCAGGTGGACTACAGCATCGGCTACGCCTTCGATGAACGCCTGCTCACCTTCTTCCCCGATCAGAACCTGAAGGGGTGGCGGATCGGCGTGCTGGAACAGAGCACCACCGCCCGTGAGCACCTGGCGCGACTGCTGGAGCTGATGGGGGCCACGGTCGTCCGCCTCGGG
>CAZGJO010000118.1:0-6721 GCA_964525685.1 uncultured Ectothiorhodospiraceae bacterium
TGCGAGTGCTTGTCCGGGTTGGACGAGCGCTCGCGCCGGATCCGCAGCTTCTGGGCGATGTTCAGTCGCCAGAGCAGATGGACCAGGAAGTAGCCCGCCACACCGGCGACCACGCTCATGATCAGGGAGCCGATGAGGAGCGGCAGCCAGATGGTGCCGATCTCCTGAAGGACCCAGTTCAGGGTCGGTTCGAAGCGGGCGAGTTCGGCCGGCTCCCGCAGTACCCATTTCCCCAGCGTGTAGCCGGTGACCAGCAGTGGCGGCAGGGTCAGGGGGTTGGAGACCCAGACCATGACCACGGCGATGGGCAGGTTGACGCGGATCAGGATGGCCACCGCCGCGGCCGCTATCATCTGGAAGGGCATGGGGATGAAGGCGACGAACAGCCCCAGCGCCACGGCCCCGGAGACGGAGTGGCGGTTCAGGTGGAAGAGGTTCGGATCGGCCATCAGGTCGCCGAAGAAGCGCAGGTGGCGATGACCCGTGATGGTGTGGGTCTCGGGCATCCAGCGCTTGATGAACTTTCTGGGCATCTGGGTCCGCGCGTGACTGGTTTCCGGGCTGGCCCACCCCGTCGGGGACTGGTGAACCACGATGCTTGCAGGGACGCTGGCATTCATGACGGGAGTCTGGTCGCTCCACCGACTCCCGACGCTGCCCGAGCCATGGCTGCCACTGGTGGCGATGGCGCTTGCGCCCGTCCTTCCACGGACCGGGCGGGTGGCACTCCTTGCCTTCGCGCTCGGCATGGCCTGGGCGACCTGGGACGCGCGCACGGTACCCGTGCCCACCGCCCTTGTCGACCAGGATGTGGTCCTGGCGGGCCATGTCGAAGGCCTGCCGGAGAAAGAGTCCCACCGGAGCCGCTTCCGTTTCGTGGTCGAGGCCACGGGAGAAGAGGGGCGGGAGCATCCCCTCTGGCGGGGCAGGGTGCGGCTCTCCTGGTACGGTGACCCCCCGCAACTGCGACCGGGACAGCGCCTGCGTCTGAAGGCGCGACTCCGAAAACCGAGCGGCTTCGCCAATCCCGGCGGCTTCGATTATACCGCCTGGCTGTACCGTCACGAAATAGCCGCGACCGGCTATGTCCGGGAGGGGCGGGTCGTCGATGCGGCGGCGCGTGGACTCGATGGGCTGCGCTGGCGGCTGGCCCGGCGCATCGACACGGCCCTCGGGGAGGAGCGCGCCCATGCCGGGATCCTGCGCGCCCTGGCGCTGGGCGATCGCCGCGGCATGGGGGAGGGGGAGTGGGAGACCCTGCTGGCCACGGGGACCAACCACCTGGTGGCGATCTCCGGGCTGCATGTGGGGCTGGTGGCCGGTCTGGTCCATGCCGCGACGCGGCGTCTGTGGGGGAGGTGGCCGCCCCTGGCGCGCGCGGTGCCGGCGCCTCACGGCGCGGTCCTGGCCGGCGCCGTGGCGGCGGTGGGCTATGCGGCGCTGGCCGGGTTCTCGGTGCCGACCCAGCGCGCCCTGGTCATGTTGCTGGTGGGGGGAATGCTGCTGGTGTCGCGGCGGACGACGGACCCGGTCCGGGGGCTGGCCCTGGCGGTCTGGGCGGTCCTCGGCTTCGACCCGCGTACCGTTCTGGCGCCCGGGTTCTGGCTCTCCTTCGCGGCGGTGGTGGTGATCCTCTACGGGGTTCACGGGCGGTTGCGGCCGCCGGCCGCCTGGCGCGACGGCATCCGGATCCAGTGGTGGGTCTCCCTGGGTCTGGTGCCGCTGCTGTTGGGGCTGTTCGGGTATGCGTCGCTGTCGGCGCCGCTGGCGAATCTCTTCATGGTGCCGCTGGTGGGGTTGCTGGTGGTCCCGCTGGTGCTGGTCGGCGCGGCCCTGGCGGTGATCGCGCCGGGTCCGGCCGGCTGGCCGCTGGCACTGGCCGACGGACTGCTGATGGCGGCGTGGGTGCCGCTGGAAGTGCTGGCCGGACTGGAGGGGCTGCGTCTGCGCAACCCGGCCGTTCCCGTTGCCGTGCTGGCCCTCGGCGTGGTCGGTCTGTTCTGGGTCCACGGCCCGCGCGGGGTGCCGGGGCGGGCGGTGGCACTGGCGCTGCTGCTGCCACTGTTCTTCTGGGAGCCGCCGCGCCCGGGTGGCGGGGAGGCATGGATTACCGCGCTGGACGTGGGCGAGGGGCGCGCCGTCGTGGTGGAGACGCAGGGGCACACCCTGGTCTACGGCACCGGCCCGCGCTTCGGCACCGGCTTCGAGGCGGGGGGCGATCTCGTCGCCCCCTATCTCGAGCATCGCGGTATCGAGCGGCTGGACGCGGTGGTCCTCCCGGAGGCGGACAGCGCCGTCACCGGTGGTTTTGCGGGCCTGGCGGAGGCCCTGCCGCCGGGGCAGGCGATCGTCGACCGCGCCGTGACGGAGCAGGGCCGTGCCTGTACCCGGGCAGCGCCGCGGGAGTGGGACGGTGTGCGGTTGCGGTTTCGGCAGGACGAGGGCGGCTGTCGACTGCGGCTGACCACCGCCGGCGGCGGTCTCGTCCTGCGGCCCGAGAGCGCCGCCGCCCTGCGGGGGGACGGGGCGACCCGCTACCGCCTCGACGATCAGGGAGTGGAGAGGCGCTGGGAATACCGTCGGGATTTCCGTCGCCACTGGCACTGACGCGCTCATCCGCACCGTGTCGATCGCTTTCAACTTCCCGCCCCTCGGCGTGATTTGGTAAAGTGGCGGGTCATTGTCCGGTTGACGAGGGATTCACGTGCTCGAACTCCTGCAGGCTGGTGGCTATGTCATGCTGCCGATTCTGTTGTGTTCCGTGGTGGCTCTGGCCATCATCGTCGAACGCTTCTGGGCGCTGCGGCGCAAGCGCGTGGTTCCCGACCACCTGGTGGCCCAGGTGTGGCACTGGCACCGTCAGCAGCAGCTCGACAACAGCCGGCTGCAGTCCCTGCGCCGGGGGTCCCCGCTCGGGCGCGTCCTCGGGGCCGGTCTGGTCAACCTCGACCACAGCCGCGAGGTGATGAAGGAGAGCATCGAGGAGGCGGGCCGCCACGTGGTTCTCGGTCTGGAGCGCTACCTCAACACCCTCGGGACCATCGCCTCGATCACCCCGTTGCTGGGGCTGCTCGGCACGGTCATCGGCATGATCAAGGTATTTGCCACCATCACCAGCGCCGGCGTCGGCGATCCCGGCGAGCTGGCCGGCGGGATCTCGGAGGCGCTGATGACCACCGCCGCCGGCCTCGGGGTCGGCATCCCGAGCCTGATGTTCTACCGTTACTTCCGCGGGCGCGTGGATGAGCTGGTGGTGCGCATGGAGGAAGAGGCCCTGAAACTGGTCGAGGTCATGCACGGTGACCGCGAGGCCGACGAAGCCCTGGAGTCCGGGCGTCAATGAACCTCCGCCCCCATTCGCGCAGGGAGGAGCCGGAGGTCAATCTGACGCCGCTCATCGACATCGTCTTCCTGCTGCTGATCTTCTTCATGGTCTCCACCAGCTTCCAGCGCGATACCGAGATCGCCCTGGAGCTGCCGGAGGCCGACGGGCCGCCGTTGCAGACCGAACCCCAGGTGGTGTCGATCACCATCGACAGCGAGGGGCGGTACTTCATCGACGAACAGGAGCTGGCCAACCGGCAGCGCCGGACCATCGAGCAGGCCATCACCCGCGCGGTGGAGAGCGACGAGGTCCGGATCATCATCAGCGCGGACCGGCGCGCGCCGCACGAGGCCGTGGTCCGCGCCATGGACGCCTCGCGTCAGGCGGGACACCCCAACATATCGCTGGCCACGCGTGAGCCGGCCGGTGAAGGAGAAGAGACCCCTTGAGCCGCAAGCGTTCCACCCAGGCCGACTACGAACAGACCGAGGGGGCCACCTTCCTCTACCGGCGCCTTTTGTCCTACGTCTGGCCCTACTGGCGGGTCTTCATCATCGGGGTCATCGGCATGGTGGCCATGGCGGGCAGTCAGGCCGGTATCGCCGCGCTGCTCAAACCGTTGATGGACGAGACCTTCGTCGAGGAAGACCCCTTCTTCATGACCTGGATCCCGGTGATGATCATCGGGGTCGGGGTCGTGCGCTTCATCGCCGACTTCGTCTCCAGGTACGCCATCAAGTGGGTGGCACGCAGCGTCATTCGCGACCTGCGCCGGGAGATGTTCCAGCACCTGCTGCGCCTGCCCATCCCGTACTACGACCGGGTCTCCACCGGCAGCGTCATCTCCAAGCTGAACTATGACGTGGAGCAGGTGGCCACGGCGGCCAGCCAGGCGATCATCGTCCTGATCAAGGACACCCTCACGGTGCTCGCCCTCATCGGCTGGATGATCTACCTCAGCCCGCAGCTGATGCTGATCTTCATGCTCATCGCGCCGCCAATCATCCTCCTCATCTACCAGATCAGCGGGCGCTTCCGGAAGCTCAGCCGGCGGATCCAGCTGACCATGGGCGACGTCAGCCACGCCACCGACGAGATCGTGCAGGGGCAGCGCGTGATCAAGACCTTCGGCGGCGAGGACGTCGAGCTGCGCCACTTCCACAAGGTCAACGAGAACAACCGCCGCCAGAACCTGAAGAAGCACCTGGCCGAGGCGTTCAACGTGCCGCTGGTCCAGCTGGTCTCGGTCTTCGGGGTCGCCGCGGTGGTCTTTGCCGCCAACACCCCGGCCATGCGCGAGGCCATCACCGTCGGCACCTTCATCTCCTTCGTCGGCTCCATGTCGCTGATGATCGGGCCGGTGAAGAACCTGACCAAGATCAACGCCGTGCTGCAGAAGGGCATCGCCGCCTCCCAGAGCGTCTTCGGGCTGCTGGATACGCCGCCGGAGCCCAACGAGGGCAAGCAGCGGCTGGAGCGGGTACGGGGCGACATCCGCTTCGAGGGCGTCACCTTCCGCTACGACGAGAACCAGGAGCCGGCGCTGCGCGACATCGATCTCGAGATCCCGGCCGGCGAGACCGTGGCCCTGGTGGGCCGTTCCGGCAGCGGCAAGTCGACCCTGGTGAGCCTGCTGCCGCGCTTCTATTCCCCCGGCGAAGGGCGGATCCTCGTCGACGGCCACGACATCGAGAACGTGGAACTGCGCTCCCTGCGCGAGCAGATGACCCTGGTGAGCCAGAGTGTCACGCTGTTCAACGACAGTCTGGCGGAGAACATCGCCTACGGCTGCGAGGACTGCACCCGCGAACAGGTCGAAGAGGCCGCGCGCGCCGCCCACGTGATGGAGTTCGCCGACCGGCTGGAGCACGGCCTGGAAACCGAGATCGGCGAGGACGGCTCGCTGCTCTCCGGCGGGCAGCGGCAGCGGGTGGCGCTGGCGCGGGCGATCCTCAAGGACGCCCCGATCTTCATCATGGACGAGGCGACCTCGGCGCTGGACAACGAGTCGGAGCGCCACATCCGCGATGCCATGGAACACATCACCCGCGACCGGACCACCCTGATCATTGCCCATCGGCTCTCCACCGTCGAGGATGCCGACCGGATCCTGGTGATGGAGGAGGGGCGCATCGTCCAGCAGGGGCGCCACGCCGATCTGGTGCGCGAGGAGGACAGCCCCTACGCGCGGCTCTACCAGGCGCAGTTCAGCAGTTAACATGGCGAACGAACCGCGCTATGCCGAGCAGGGCCGGCTGGCCCTCTGGCGTCGGGACTGGGCCGACTGGCGAGGTGGCAACCGCGCGCGGCTGTGGGCGCGGCGCGGCTACCTGCGCGCCCTCGAGGGGCGCAGTGACCTGCTCTGGGTCCGCGCCGGACCGGACCCGGACGAGATCCGCCTGGCCGCCGACCTGCTGGGGGCCATCCGTCGGCTGCGGCTGGATCTGCGCCTCGTTCTGACCTACGAAAGGGAGTATGTGGAGGTCCTGCGCGAGCGGCTGGAGGGGGTCGAGTGCGACCGGGTCGCTCTCGGCTACGGCCCCGGCGGCCATGGGCGCTGGCTGGAGCGGGCGGTGGCCAGGCTGCGGCCGCGCGTGGTCATTACCGTGGGCCATGCCCCGGAACCCGCGCTGGCTCGCGCCGTCCTCGCGAACGCCGGCGAGGTGCGGGCCTTTGCCGTGGCGGACGGGCCGTCGGCGGACACCCCGGCGCTCACCGCCGTCACACCGGTGAAAAACGGCGTGGCGGAGGCCTGGCGGGATCGCGCGGAAACGGTGGATCCCGCCGCCGATCCCCGGGCGGTTCTCGCCATGGCCCAGGGGGAGCCGGTCCTGCCGGCCCTGCTGGGCCACGGCCGGATGGCCTGGTTCATCGGCGTGAGTGACTGGGCGGAACTGACTGCGGCCTGGGAGAGCCATCCGCTGGTCGGCGACGGGGTCCTGTTCGTGACGCCGGCCCCCGGGGCCGACGAGCCGCCGGCGGAGTGGCCGCGACTGAGCCGCTGGGCCCGCCACGCGGAGCCCGGCGGCACCGTGCTGGTGGTCGACGATCCGCGCTGGCACGCGGTGATCGCCGCCTCGGCGGAGGCCATCCACGTGTTCGCCCCGGCGGGCAGTGCCTTCTGGCAGGCCATGGCCTCCCACCGGCCGGTGACCATGGCCGGGGAGCCGGCGGCGGACAGCGTCGGCGAGGCGCCGTGCCCGCGGCATCCGGCCACCGCCGTCGCCGGACTGGCGGTCTGGCAGGAGTGGCGCAACAACCCGGCTGCGGCCGCCGATCTGGGGCGGCGCTGCCGACAGTATTTCTGGGCCGTGCGACGACAGGCGCAGGCCAACATCGACGAACTATTGCAGAGGATCGACGCGTGGTAAGAGAACAACCAGAATACTGGTATCG
>CAZGJO010000119.1:0-2644 GCA_964525685.1 uncultured Ectothiorhodospiraceae bacterium
GAGCTGGCCCACCGTCAGGGCCGCCGGCTTGGTCTGCTGTTCATCGACCTCGACGGTTTCAAACCGGTCAATGACGAGCTCGGCCACGACGTCGGCGACCTCCTCCTGCAGCAGGTGGCCGTACGGATCTCGGACCTGATGCGCGCCTCCGATACGGTCGCGCGGTTTGGTGGTGACGAGTTCGTGGTCCTGATCCAGGATCTGCTCCACACCGACGACGCCGAGACGGTGGCGGGCAAGATCGTCGCCGCCCTGCAAACCCCGTTCTCGGTCACCGGATATGAATGCCGGGTCGGCGCCAGCATCGGCATCAGCCTCTTCCCGGAGCACGGCACCACCAATGAAGAGCTCCTCCAGAAGGCCGACAAGGCGATGTACACGGCCAAGCATGCCGGCCGCAACACCTGGCACATCGCCGCCCCGGACGGCCCCGACTGAGGGCCGCGACTACGCCGTCGTCCGCACCACGGTGCGGCCGCGCACCGCCCCCTGCAGGATCCGCCCGGCCTGCGCCGGCACCTCGTCCAGCCCGATGGTCGTGGTCACCGCCTCCAGCCGCTCCGGCGGCAGAAGCTCGGCCAGCCGCGCCCAGACCTCGGGACGCCGTGCAGCCGGATACATCACCGAATCGATGCCCAGCAGGCGCACCCCGCGCAACAGGAACGGCAGGACGGTGGTGTTCAGCTGACTGCCGCCCGCCAGGCCACAGGCGGCCACGGCCCCGGCGTAGTCCACCTCGGCCAGCAGATGGCCCAGGGTCTCGCCGCCCACGGTGTCGATGGCGCCGGCCCAGCGCGCCCCCAGCAGGGGGCGCCCCGGTGGTTCGGCCAGCTCGTCCCGCCCGATGGTCCGGGCGGCGCCGAGTGCGCCCAGGTATTCGGTATTCTCCGGGCGGCCGGTGGCCGCCACGGCGGTATACCCCAGCTGCTGGAGCAGCATCAGCGCGATACTGCCGACCCCGCCGGAGGCGCCGGTGACCAGCACCTCTCCGCTTTCCGGGGTGATGCCGTGCTCGGCCAGTTCGCGAATCGCCAGCATGGCGGTGAACCCGGCCGTTCCCACGGCCATGGCGTGTTCCGGTCCCCAGCCGGCGGGCAGCGGCACCAGCCAGTCGGCCGCCACCCGGGCGCGTTCGGCGTAACCGCCCCAGTGGCGCTCACCGACGCCCCAGCCGGTGAGCAGGACGGCGTCCCCCGGCTGGTAGCGCGCATCCGCCGATTCCAGCACCGTTCCGGCGAGGTCGATGCCGGGGATGTGGGGGTACTGCCGTACCAGGCGCCCCAGGCCGTTGAGGATCATGCCGTCCTTGTAGTTGAGGCCGGAATGGCTGACCGCGACCAGCACGTCTCCGGCCGGCAGATCGTCGTGGGTCAGCTCCCGCAGTTCGGCGCGAGGGGCCTCTCCGCCCTCCTCGAGGACGAGGGCCCGGAAGGCGTTTGAATCTGATGGCGTCATGGTGTCTCCCGGTTGGCAATGGTTGCACGATACGACGGAACGGCGGCCCGCCCTCAGCCCAGCACCCCGCTCTCGTCCAGCCCATCGAAGATGAACTGGACCGCCAGGGCACAGAGCAGGACGCCGAGGACGCGGGTCAGGACATGGGCCCCGGTGAAGCCGAGCCACTTCTGCAGCCGCGAGGCGATGAGCAGGCAGTTCAGGGTCAGGACCATGATGGCCAGCAGCGCCCCGATGACCACCCCCTGCGCCACGGGATCGCCCGCGGCGCGACTCATCATCAGGATCGTCGCCCCCATCGCCCCGGGCCCGGCCAGCAGCGGAGTGGCCAGCGGGAAGATGGAGATGTCGGCCCGGTCGCGTGCCTCCTGGCTCTCCGTCTGGGTGACCGACACCCCGCCGGAACTGCGGGCGAAGACCATGTCGATGCCGATGAGCAGCAGCAGGATACCGCCCGCGGTGTAGAGGGCGGCGATGGAGATCCCCAGAAGCGCCAGCACCGCCTCGCCCAGCAGGGCGAAGAGCAGCAGGATGCCGCCGGCCACCAGCGTCCCGCGGATCGCCATGGCGCGCCGTTGGGCCGGCTCCGCCCCCCGGCTGAGCACGGCGAAGAGGACCGCCACATCCACCGGGCCGATGGTGACGAAGAAGGTGGTGAGGGCGACGGCGGCGAGTTCCAGCACGCTCTACCTCGTTCCGGTCGGGCCGGGTTACTGCATGAAGACGTAGCCGTCGTGGAGCAGCTCGATGATCTCGGCGTCGGCCATCGGCACCACATCGACGAAGCCGTGGATGGCCTCGGGCTCGTAACCGTGCACTTCCGCCGCCGCCGCACACATCCGGATGTCGATGTTGCCGGCGTTGGTCAAGGACTGGGCGCGTTCCATCAGATCCCGGTTCTCGTCGTAGTTCTCGATGGCAAAGAGCGGGATCTCCGGGCCGTGCAGCACCAGCACGATATGGGCGTCGAACGGGTCGGCCTCGTACACGTTGTTCAGGAAGCTGACCCGGCCGAGCAGGCTGTTCATGCGTTCGGCATTGGGTACCGCCACGTCGTAGACCACCCGCTGCGGGGCGTAGTCCTTCTCCTGAAGTGAAGCGGTGCCCCACGGCGCGGCGTCGGAGGCCAGCGCAACGGCGGGCAGGGTCATGAGTGCGCTGAGCAGCGCGAGTACACGATTTCGAATCA
>CAZGJO010000119.1:2744-6639 GCA_964525685.1 uncultured Ectothiorhodospiraceae bacterium
CAGGATGGGTCGCTGTTGTTGTCCTGTCCGACTCTACAGCGGCACCGAGCTCGAGACCATAGAAGCCGTCACGATGGCCGCGGGAAGCACAGGGTGATAGGATGGTCAATCCTGACCGCCCCGGGTGGTTATTGGGTGATGCGACACCCCATGACCCGCCCCGGCCCGCGCGGGTCGACGCGTACCACACCAGGACCACACAGCATGAACACCACGACACGCGGCGGCGCTCGCTCCGCCGCCGTCCTGACACTGGTGATCGCCGGGCTGTTGATGATCGCCCCGTTCACCATCGACGCCTACCTGCCCTCGTTCCACGCGATAGCCGACGAGTTCGGCGTCGGTCACGCGGCGGTCCAGCAGACCCTGAGCTTCTACCTGCTCGCCTTCAGCGCGTTGATGCTCTTCCATGGCCCGGCGTCGGACAGCTTCGGACGCAAGCGGGTCCTCCTGCTCGCCCTGGCGGTCTACATCGTGATGACGCTGCTGGCCGCCGGCGCCCAGAACCTGACCCAGCTCATCCTGGCCCGGGTCGGTCAGGGACTGGCCGCCGGCGCCGGGGTCGTCATCGGCCGCGCCCTGGTCCGGGACCTCTTCGCGGGCGCCGAGGCCCAGCGGGTCATGGCCAACGTCATGCTGGTCTTCGCGGCGGCGCCGGCGGCCGCGCCTATCATCGGCGGCTGGCTGCACGAGTGGTTCGGCTGGCGCGCCATCTTCGGGTTCCTGGCCCTGATGGCCCTGCTCCAGGGGCTGGCCGTCTGGCGCCTGCTGCCCGAGACCCTGCGCCCCGAACAGCGGCAGCCGTTCTCGCCGCGGTTCGTGCTCTGCAGTTACGTCCAGGCCCTGCGCCATCCGCGCTACATGCAGCTGATCATCGTCTTCGCCCTGCTCTTTGGCGGCATGTTCCTGTATGTGGCCGCCGCGCCCGCGGTGCTGCTGGACCACCTGCAGCAGCGCGAGGTCGATTTCTGGAAGTTCTTCGTGCCCCTGGTCACCGGCCTGATCCTGGGCAGCCGCGTGAGCAACCATCTGGCCGGGCGCCTGACCCCCGTTCAGACCATGGCCCTGGGGCTCGGATTCTCCGCCCTGGCCGTGCTCTACAATCTGTTCCAGGCCGGGCTCCAGCCCGCGGACATCGTCCACAGCGTGTGGCTCTCCGTGACGCCCATCACCCTCTACGTCATGGGTATGGCCACGGCCATGCCGGCCCTGAACCTGACCGCCCTGAACTACTGGCCCGAGCAGCGCGGTCTGGCCTCCGCCCTGCAGGGCGCCACGCAGATGGCCCTGGGCGGGGTGGTCTCCGGGGTCCTGGTGGCCTGGCTGGCCGACTCCCTGCTGGCCCTGGCCTTCGGCATGGCCGGCCTCTACACCGCGTCGCTGCTGCTCTGGCTGGTGTGGCTGCGGCATGAGCGCCGCGCGCCCGGGGAGACCCGGGACTAGAAGGTGGACAGACCGGTCGCCTCCATGAACCGATAACGCCAGTAATCCAACCAGCCGTCCCCTTCATTGCCCCCGTCCGCTACGCTGTGATGGCGCTCCCCCGGGTTGTTCCAGCGCTGTTCGAAGAAATCGACGGCATCGCCGGCGATGGCGGCCTCGGGGTCGGCCCGGACATGAACGCCGGTCTCGAGGTTCAGGTTGTCCAGATTGCGGCGCGTCATGTTGGCCGAGCCGAGGATGAAACCGACCCTGTCACCCGAGTGCCGCATCACGAACTTGCCGTGACACTGTTCACCCCGGGTCCGGCACCAGCGTACCGTGACATCGGCCCGTTCCAGCTCGTCGGCCACGGCCTGATTGGGCAGCCCTCCCTTTTCCCGGCCGAAGGCCGCAAGGTTGGGATCCAGCAGGACCCGCACCTCGACCCCGCGCCGGCGGGCGTCGATCAACGCCTCCACCACCGCGCGATGGGCCAGATAGAACATGGCCATGTCCAGACGATCCCCCGCTTCCGCCTGCTGGATGAGTGACAGCACGCCGTCGCGGATGGCGGCCTCGGTCAGGATCCGCAGCCGTGTCCCGGTATCCGCCGCGTCTTCCGGATCGCGCCGCTGTTCCGCTTCGGGCGGCCGGGGCCAGTCGAGGTCCGGGCGCGAGAAACGGGCCACGGCCCGCTCGGTCTCCAGGAGGTCCCGGGCGGCCGGACCGGTGAATTCCAGCGCGACATTGTCGTGGGCGCTGGAGGCGTCGTGCGGATTCGCCGAGGTGACCAGCCCGGTGAGACCACGCGGAGTGTCGGCAATCAGGGTCTTGCGGTGGTTGGCCTTGAAGTTGAGCAGCGCAAGCAGGCTGCGCAGCGGAACCGGCTCCTCTCCCACCGGGTTCGGGAGCCAGCCGTCCGATCCCGGTTCGCCCAGCCACTGACAGCAGAGCCGCCACAGCCCGCTCCAGAGCGGGTTGGAGTCGCGCAGGACCTCGAGCCGGGTCTGGATGACCTCGACACCGGCCTCTTCCATATCCCGAAGAGCCGGGTTCTCGATGCCGCCATACAGGGTGTTCAGGGGGTCGGTGATGACGATGATCGCCATATCCGGGTGGTCGCGCTGTTTCTCGCGCAGGGCATCGGCCACCTCGCGGGAGAGTGGCCGCATGTCCGCCCCCGCGGTATCGCCGGCAAAGTCGTTGAACAGGAACATGTCGAGCACCAGGAGCTCTTCGGCCTCGTCGATGAGGGTGAGCACCCGGTCGAAGATGGCATGGTCCAGCTGCCGGCGCCCGGTATCGTCGGTCCAGGTATCGTCGGTGAGCAGCCGGACGTGGTCGCTCTCGTGCATCGGGCCCGTCACCTCGAGCCCGTCGGGAAGCGGCTTGTGGACGTGATAGGTGGCGGTTCCGACCCAGGCCAGAAGGAGAAGGATCAGGGCCGAGCGCCCCACACGGAACCGGCGCCCGGATCGCCGCGTACCGTCTTCTTCTGCGCCATCACGCGTCATCGCGCTTCACCCCTCGCCGTTGACGGCCGAATTCGCCGTCAGGCTCCCGTTTTTTCCCGCCCGAATCAAGCCGCCCCGCCTCGCCGCTCGATTCGATCCCGCCGCCGCCTCTGCTACCATGGCCCGACGACAGGGACGAGGGCCGCTCACTCCGTGCACACCACCGATCTCCAACCCGGCTTCATGGTCGTCCACGGCAACCGCATGGAGGATCTGCGCGCCCTGGCCGTGGAGTGGATGCGCCGCCACCCCCTCGAACCGCTGGAGAACGAGACCATCCTGGTGCAGAGCAACGGCATCGCCCAGTGGCTGCGGCTGGCCCTGGCGCGCGAGCCGGACGCCGCCGAGCCCGGCTGCGGCATCGCCGCCGCCCTGGATGTGCAGCTCCCCGCCCGCTTCCTGTGGCAGGCCTACCGCGCCGTGCTCGGCCCCGCCGAGGTGCCGCGCACCTCGCCGTTCGACAAGGACCCGCTGATCTGGCGGCTGATGCGACTGCTGCCGGAACGCCTCGACCAGCCGGTGTTCGCGCCGCTGGCCCGCTTCCTCGCCAACGACGCCGACCGGCGCAAGCGCCACCAGCTCGCCGCCCAGCTCGCCGACCTGTTCGACCAGTACCAGGTCTACCGCGCCGACTGGCTGGACGACTGGGCCCGGGGCGACGACCGGCTGCGCCGGGCCGGCGGCGACGGCGAGTCGCTGGCGCCGGAGCAGCGCTGGCAGGCGGAGCTGTGGCGCGCCCTGCTCGACGACATCGGCGCCGACGAGGCGCGCCACAGCCGCGCCGCCGCCCACACGCGCTTCATGCACGCGGTGGCGGCGCTGGACGAGCGACCGGCCGGTCTGCCGCGGCGGATCATTGTGTTCGGGATCTCGTCGCTGCCCCATCAGGCGCTGGAGGCGCTGGAGGGTCTGGCGCGCCACTGCCAGGTACTGCTCTGCGTCCACAACCCGTGCGAATT
>CAZGJO010000120.1:0-6611 GCA_964525685.1 uncultured Ectothiorhodospiraceae bacterium
CGGGGTCGCTCCGGAACAGCGGGCTCGCCTGTTCAAGGGCTTCTCGCGCCTGCACACCCGCGAGGAGTACGAGGGCAACGGCATCGGCCTGGCCCTCTGCCGCCGGATCGTCGAACATCACGGCGGGAGCATCGGGGTCGAATCCGAGGGGCCGGGCTGCGGCAGCACCTTCTGGTTCCGCATCCCCGTGACGGAAGAGGGGGAGCACACCGGTGAGTGAATCGTTTCTGGAGGCCATCCGGCAGCACCCGGAGTTCCTGGAAGAGGTCCTGTCGGCCAGTGTCGCGGCCATCACGGTCATCGGGCCGGACGGACAGATCGCCTACGCCAACAGGAGCGCCCAGCGTATCCTCGGCCTGGAACCGTCGGACATCACCGAGCGGACTTTCGACGATCCGGCGTGGTCCATCACCGCCATCGACGGCGGCCCCTTCCCGGAGGAGCAACTGCCGTTCCGGCGGGTCCTCGATACCGGTGAACCGGTGGAGGATGTCCGTCACGCCATCGTCTGGCCCGACGGGCGCCGCCGCTACCTCTCCATCAACGCCGCCCCGCTGGCGTTGACCGGGATGCCGACCCTGGTGGTGGCCGGTGTCCACGACATCACCGACCAGATCCATGCCGAGGAGCGGCTGCGCCGTTCCAACGCCGAGCTGGAACGGCTGGCCTGGGTCAGCGCCCACCACCTGATGGAACCGACCCGGCGGCTGCTGAGTTTCAGTGACCATCTGCGCCGCCTGCTCGGCCCCGGCCGGGGTGGTGAGGTGGAGACGGTGCTCGGGTACCTCGACCAGGATGCGCAGCGCCTGCAGCGGTTGGTGCGCGATATCCAGGTCCACCTCTCCGCGGCGGAACCGCGGGGCGAGATGGCCTGCCGCGATCCCGGCGAACTCATCGCGGAGCTGCGCCCGGAACTGGCCCGCGCCTATCCCGAGCGGTACACGCCCGAGGCGCTCCGTGTGGGCGAACTGCCGCCGGCCTGCATCGACGCGCCGCGCTTTCGTGACCTGTGGTGGGCCCTGCTCGACAACGCGTTCCGCCATGCCGGTGCCGATCGGGCGCCCCGGGTCGAGGTCCGCGGGGAGTCGCGCGGTCGCTGGGTGCGTTATCGTGTCGCCGACAACGGCCCGGGGGTTCCAGCGGCCTTCCGGGAACGTCTCTTCGAGGTCTTCGAGCGGCTGGAGAGCGGCGACAGCGGGACCGGTATCGGGTTGCCCCTGGCCCGCCGCATCGTCGAGAGCATGGGCGGCCGGATCGGGCTCGAGGAGGGTGTCGAGGGCGGCCTGGTGGTGGTCTTCGAGCTGCCCGTGGCGGTTGATGAGCCGGGAGGGTGTGGATGAAATCGATGGACACGACGGCCACCATCCTGCTGGTGGAAGACGAACCGGCGGATGCCCACCTGACCCGGATGGCCTTCGAGGAGGCGGGGGTCACCGTGGACCTGCACCACGTCTCCCACGGTCTGGAGGCCCTCGATTTCCTCTACCGGCGTCCCCCCTACATGGAGGCACCGCGACCGGCCCTCATCCTGCTCGACCTGAACATGCCGCGCATGAACGGCTACGAGTTCCTGGATGCCCTGCGCGGCGATGCGACCCTCGCCGACATCCCCGTGGTGGTGCTGACCACATCCGACGTGGAGCGCGATCTCGAGGCGACCCGGGATCGTGGCGCGGCGGACTACATCGTCAAGCCGGTGGATCTGGACGTCTTCTGTCACCGCATGAGCCGGCTGGCCCACGAGTGGCGGTTGCCGCAGTCCGGCGGTGAGCAGGGTGGGGGCGAAGCGGAATGAGCCAGCCGATTACCGACACCCTTGCCGCCGACTCCATCCGCGTGCTGCTGGTGGAGGATGAGCCCGGTGACGCCGAGCTGGTGAAGTACGGCCTGCGCATGGCCACGCGGCCCGCCTTCGAGGTGGACTGGTTCCAGTCGCTCGGGGCCGCCGCCGCGGATGTCGCGCAGGCGGGCTACGATGTGGTCCTGCTCGACCTCTCGCTGCCCGATTCCTCCGGGTTGGCGACGGTGGAGGCGGCCCGGAGCCGCCTGGGCGGGATCCCGATCATCGTCCTGACCGGCCACGACGACGACGATTTCGCCCTCTCGGCACTGGAGACCGGTGCCCAGGACTATCTGATCAAGGGCGATATCGACACCCGTGCCCTGATCCGCGCCATCCGCTACGCCATCAGCCGGGTCGGGCTGGAACGCCAGCTGGTCCAGTCGCAGGCGCGCATGGCCGCCGCCCTGGACGGTGCTCGCCTGGGCCTCTGGGACTGGTGGATCCCCGAGGGGGCCGTGGAATTCAATGCGCGCTGGGGGGAGATGCTGGGGCTGTCCGGGGCGGAACTGGACGCCGCCGGCGCCGAGGTCTGGGAGCAGCGTGTGCACGAGGCCGATGCCGGGGCGCGCCGGGCGGCCCTGGAGGCCCATCTGCGCGGCGAGACCGTGCGCTACACGGCGGAGTTCCGCTTGCACCACCGCGACGGCAGCGAGGTCTGGGTACTGGATGCCGGCCACGTCATCGAGCGCGACGGGGAGGGGGCCCCGCTGCGCATGGTCGGCGTCCAGCAGGACATCACCGAGCGCAAATGGCTGGAACAGCGGCTGGAGGAGATGGCGACCACCGATCCGCTCACCGGCCTGGCCAATCGTCGCCGCTTCCTGGACGCCAAGGCCCACGAATATGCGCGCCTGAACCGGTCGCCGCACCATGTCGCGGGGCTGCTGATGCTCGATATCGACCACTTCAAGCGCTTCAATGACCGCTACGGGCACGAGATCGGCGATGCCGTGCTGGTCGATTTCAGCCGGACCCTGGAGGCCGGCTCGCGGGGCACCGATCTCGTGGGTCGCCTCGGGGGCGAAGAGTTTGCGGTGCTGCTGCCCGACACGGGCCCGGACGAGGCGTACAAGGCGGCGGAGAAGCTGCGCCAACGGGTGGCCGCCATGATCACCCGGGCCGGGGAGGACGGTGAGGCGCTGCATGTCACGACCAGCATCGGCGTCACCGCGCTGGCGGCCACCGATGCCGGCGCCGAGGTGGCCCTCCAGCGCGCCGACGAGGCGCTCTATCGGGCCAAGGCGGGCGGTCGCAATCGCGTCGAGACGAACGCGCCCGAGACCCCGGCGGGGGTTGGTCTGGATGAGGTCGGCGATGGCTGAGTCCCGGCGGGCGGACCCCGTGGCGGGGATCGACGAAGTCGGTCGCGGACCGCTGGCCGGCCCGGTGGTGGCCGCCGCCGTGATCCTCGACCCGGCCGTGCCCATCCCGGGGCTGGCCGATTCCAAGCGTCTCACGGCGCGCCGGCGCGAGGCGCTGGCGGAACAGATCCATGCCGGGGCGTGCTGCGGCCTGGGCTGGGCGGAGCCCGAAGAGATCGATACCCTGAACATCCACGGCGCCACGCTGCTGGCCATGCAGCGCGCCGTGGCGGCGCTGCCGGTGGCCCCCGCCCACTGCCTGGTGGACGGGCGCCACGTCCCGGAACTGCCCTGCGGGGCCGAGGCGGTGGTCGGCGGCGACGGCACCGTCCCGGCCATCGGCGCCGCCTCCATCATCGCCAAGGTGGCGCGGGATGCGGAGATGGCCTCGGCGGCGGCGCAGTACCCCGGCTACGAGCTGGACAGGAACAAGGGCTACCCCAGTCCGGCCCATCGCGCGGCGCTGGAACGGCTGGGCCCGAGCCCCATCCATCGGCGCAGCTTCGCCCCGGTGCGCCGGTGGCTGGAAGCCGAGGCGCGTGTCCCGGCGGGGGGACCGGAATGACCGCTTTCGTCCACCTCCATCTGCATACCGAGTTCGCCCTGGTGGACAGCACCGTGCGGGTCAAGCCGCTGGTCAAGGCCACCGCCGCCGCCGGCATGCCGGCCGTGGCCATCACCGATCCCATGAACCTGTTCGCCCTGGTGAGCTTCTACACCGCCGCCGAGGGGGCCGGGATCAAGCCGCTGGTGGGGGCCGATCTCTGGCTGGAGAACCCCGACGATGCCGAGCGACCGCTGGCGCTGCCGGTGCTCTGCCGTGACGCCACGGGGTACGGCAACCTGACCCGGCTCATCTCCCGCGGCTACCTGGAACGTCCGGAGAGGGGCCAGCCGCTGATCCGGCCCGAGTGGCTGGACGAGGCGGACGCCGGGGCGGGGCTGATCGCCCTCTCCGGCGGCATCGAGGGCGACGTCGGCGCCGCCCTGCGCGCGGGGGACCGCGAGACGGCGCTGGCGCGGCTGCAGGCGTGGCGTCGCCGCTTCCCCGACGGCTACTACCTGGAGGTGAGCCGCTGCGGTTGCCCCGGCGAGGAGGACCACCTGCACGCGGCGGTGGAGCTGGCCGAGCTCACCGAGACCCCGGTGGTGGCCACCAACGCCGTGCGCTTCCTGGAGAAGGACGACTTCGACGCCCACGAGGCGCGGGTCTGCATCAACCAGGGGCGGACCCTCGACGACCCGCGCCGGCCGAAGGACTACACCGACCAGCAGTACCTGCGCACCCCGGCGGAGATGGCCGAGCTGTTCGCCGACCTGCCCGAGGCGCTGGCCAACAGCGTCGCCATCGCCCGGCGCTGCAATCTGGAGCTGGAGCTCGGCAAGAACTACCTGCCCGACTTCCCGCTGCCGGAGGGCAAGACCGAGGCCGAGTTCCTGGCCGAGGAGGCGCGGCGCGGCCTGGATGACCGGCTGCGCGCCGACTTCGGCGTCGACGACCCCCACGACCCGGCCTTCGCCGCCACCCGCGCGCCGTACGATCAGCGGCTGGAGCGCGAGCTCGGGGTGATCAACGAGATGGGCTTCCCCGGCTACTTCCTCATCGTCGCCGACTTCATCCGCTGGGCCAAGGAGAACGGCATCCCGGTGGGGCCGGGGCGCGGCTCCGGCGCCGGCTCGCTGGTCGCCTACGCCCAGACCATCACCGACCTCGACCCGCTGAAGTACGACCTGCTGTTCGAGCGCTTCCTCAACCCCGAGCGGGTGTCGATGCCCGACTTCGACGTCGACTTCTGCATGGAGCGGCGCGACGAGGTGATCGACTACGTGGCGCGCAAGTACGGCCGCGAGAAGGTCTCGCAGATCATCACCTACGGCACCATGGCGGCCAAGGCGGTGGTGCGCGACGCCGGCCGGGTGCTCGGCCACCCCTACGGCTTCGTCGACGGCATCTCCAAGCTGATCCCGTTCGAGATCGGCATGACCCTGGACAAGGCGCTGGAGCAGGAGGAGAGCCTGAAGGCGCGCTACGACCAGGAGGAGGAGGTCCGTGACCTCATCGACCTGGCGCGCTCGCTGGAGGGGCTGACCCGCAACGCCGGCAAGCACGCCGGCGGGGTGGTCATCGCCCCCACGGCGCTCACCGACTTCACGCCGCTGTACAAGGAAGAGGGCGCCGACGCCCCGGTGACCCAGTTCGACAAGGACGATGTCGAGGCCGCCGGGCTGGTGAAGTTCGACTTCCTCGGCCTGCGCACCCTGACCATCATCGACTGGGCCATGGAGACGGTGAACGCCCAGCGCGCCGAGGCCGGGGAGGCGCCGGTGGATATCGGCCACATCCCGCTGGACGACCCCGGCGCCTTCGACCTGCTCAAGGCGTGCGCCACCACGGCGGTCTTCCAGCTGGAATCCCGCGGCATGAAGGACCTGATCCGGCGACTGCAGCCGGACTCCTTCGAGGACATCATCGCCCTGGTGGCGCTGTTCCGTCCCGGGCCGCTGCAGTCGGGGATGGTCGACGACTTCATCAACCGCAAGCACGGCAAGGCGGCGGTGGCCTATCCGACCCGCGAACTGCACCACGACGATCTCAAGCCGATCCTGGAGCCGACCTACGGGGTGATCCTCTACCAGGAGCAGGTGATGCAGATCGCCCAGGGCCTGGCAGGCTACTCCCTCGGCGCCGCCGACCTGCTGCGCCGCGCCATGGGCAAGAAGAAGCCGGAGGAGATGGCCAAGCAGCGCCAGATCTTCCTCGACGGCGCCACCGCCAACGGCCTCACCGCCGAGCACGCCGGCGGCATCTTCGACCTGATGGAGAAGTTCGCCGGCTACGGCTTCAACAAGTCGCACTCCGCCGCCTACGCCCTGCTGGCCTACCAGACCGCCTGGCTGAAGGCGCACTACCCGGCCGCCTTCATGGCGGCGGTGATGTCGGCGGACATGGACAACACCGACAAGGTGGTGACCTTCATCGAGGAGGCGCGCGGCATCGGTCTGGCGGTGGAGCGCCCCGACATCAACCGCTGCGCCCACCGTTTTACCGCCCGGGATGCCGGGGCGATCCTCTACGGCCTCGGCGCCATCAAGGGGGTGGGGCGGGCCGCCATCGACGCCCTGGTCGGCGAACGCGACGCCCACGGGCCGTATGCCGACCTCTACGACCTCTGCCGGCGGGTCGACCTGCGGGCGGTGAACCGGCGCACCCTGGAGGCGCTGATCCGCGCCGGCGC
Organism: uncultured Ectothiorhodospiraceae bacterium; assembly: GCA_964525685.1. Taxonomy (GTDB): domain Bacteria; phylum Pseudomonadota; class Gammaproteobacteria; order Thiohalospirales; family Thiohalospiraceae; genus Thiohalospira. Next base: position 6,441 of record CAZGJO010000120.1, read on the forward strand.
CCTGGACACCCTGGGCGCCAACCGCGCCACCCTGATGGCGTGCCTGCCCGAGGCGATCTCCCTGGCCGACCAGGCCGCGCGCAACGATGCCGCCGGCCAGAACGACCTCTTCGGCCTGGAGGCCGCGCCGGTGGCCGCCGCGACGGAAGGGAGCCCGGACATCCGGCCCGA
>CAZGJO010000121.1:0-6543 GCA_964525685.1 uncultured Ectothiorhodospiraceae bacterium
TGCAGCAGGTGACCCAGTCGGCCAGGGATGTCGGTGAGTCGGCCAACGAGGTGGCCCGTATTGGCGACGAGACCCGTGCCGGTGTTCAGCGCCAGCAGGCAGAGACCGAGCAGGTCGCCACGGCCATGAACGAGATGACCGCCACCGTGGATGAGGTGGCTCGCAATGCCGCCTCGGCATCGGACGCCACCCACACCGCTGATGAAGAGGCGAAGGCGGGTAACCAGGTGGTCCAGGGCACCATCGATTCCATCCGTTCACTGGCCGATGAGGTCGAGCGCGCCAACGGGGTCATCAACCGGGTCAGCAGCGACAGTGAGAACATCAGCAAGGTGGTCGACGTGATCAACGAGATCGCCGAGCAGACCAACCTGCTGGCGCTGAACGCGGCCATCGAGGCGGCACGCGCGGGCGAGGCCGGCCGTGGTTTCGCCGTGGTCGCCGACGAGGTGCGCACCCTCGCTTCGCGGACGCAGCAGTCCACCTCCGAGATCCGGCAGATGATCGAGACCCTGCAGCAGGGCGCCGGTGAAGCGGTCCAGGTGATGGAAACCGGGCGTGAACAGGCATCTTCCACCGTCGAGGCCGCCGGCAAGGCCGGTCAGTCCCTGGAGAACATCAATCAGGCGGTGTCGACCATCACCGACATGAATCAGCAGATCGCGACCGCGGCGGAAGAGCAGTCGGCCACGGCGGACGAGATCAACCGCAATGTCACCAACATCACCCAGGTGGCGGACGAGACCAACGTCGGGGCGGAGCAGCTCAGCAGTGCCAGTGAGCAGCTCAAGCAGCTGGCGGCGGAGCTGGAGGAGCGGCTGGCCCAGTTCAAGGCCTAGTCTTCTTCAGAGACCCACCCGCCGCAGTACCTCCAGTGGTGGCTCCCGTGTGATGCGGGCGCTGCCCAGCAACCCGGTAAAGGCGGCCACCGCGATCCCGGCCGCCATCCCGGCGAGCGGGATCAATGGCGTCGGTCGCCAGTCGATTTCGAAGGCCAGGCGGGCCAGCACCAGACCGGCGGCCAGTGCCGCCAGACCGGCCACCAGCCCGGCGGTCGCCCCCAGGGCGGCGAACTCGGCCAGCGTGGCGCGGGTCAGCAGCCCGCGGCGTGCCCCCAGGGTCCGCAGGATGGCACCGTCACGGCGGCGCTCGTCCAGGGTCGCCTCCAGGGCGGCGTAGAGCAGCAGCATCCCGGCCAGCAGGGTGAACACGAACAGGTACTCCACCGCCATGGCCACCCGGTCCATGATGGAGCGGACCCGCTCGATCATCTGCCCGGTATCGATGAGGGTCAGCCCCGGATAGGCGCGGTTGAGTTCCGCCGGCAGGTCGGGGCGGTCCTCCGGCAGACGGAAGCTGGTGATCCAGTTGGCAGGTCTGTCCTCCAGCACCCCCGGCGGGGTGATGGCGAAGAAGTTGGGCTGGAACGAGGTCCAGTCCACGGTGCGCAGGCTGGTCACCTCCACCTCGATGGGCTCGCCGGCGATGCGAAAGCGCAGCCGGTCGCCGAGGGCCAGCCCCAGGGTGTCGGCGATGCCCTCTTCCAGGGAGAGTTGCCGGGGCGACCCGACGGCCCCGTCGGCATCCCACCACGCCCCGGCGGTGATGGTGTTGCCGCGCGGCAGCTCATTGGCCCAGGTCAGGTTGAAGGCGCGCTCCACCAGCCGGCGCGAGCGGCCCTCGGCGTAGTCTTCCGGCACCACCTCCGCGTCGTTCACCGCCACCAGTCGGCCCCGGACCATGGGGAAGAGCTGGGCATCCTCGATCCCGGCATCAGCCAGCAGCTGGCGCACCCCGTCCACCTCTGGCGGCTGGATGTCGATGACGAAGTGGTCCGGGGCGTCGTCGGGGATGCTCGCCTGCCAGGTGGCGAGCAGGTCGGTGCGCACCAGGGTCAGGATCAGGAGTGCCGCCAGGCCGACCCCGAGGCCGACCACCTGGGCCACAGTGGTCGCCGGACGACGGCGCAGGTTGGCCAGGCCGTAGCGCCAGGCGCGTCCGCGATGCTGGCCCAGACGCTGGAGGGCGTGGAGCAGTAGCAGTGCCGCCAGTGCCAGCACGACCACCACAGCGGCGACGCCACCGAGGACCCCGGCGGCGAGCCCCGGCGCCCCGGCGGTATGGCCGACCACCAGCAGCAGCGCGGCTGCGGGAAGCCCCCAGAGCAGCCAGGCGGAGACCGCGGGCGGCTCCAGGTCGTGGCGCAGCACCCGCGCCGGTGGCACCTGCCCGAGCCGGGTCAGCGGCGGCAGGCCGAAGGCGAGCAGCAGGGCGGCGGCCATCGCCCCGGCGGCGAGCGCCGGGGCGGGGCCCGGCAGCGGCAGGGCCATGTCGAACAGCTCGGCAGCGATGCGTGCCAGACCCTCCTGGGCAGCAAAGGCCGCCACCATGCCGACCAGCGCGGCACCGATCCCGAGCAGCAGCAGCTGCCAGATAAAGGCGCGACCCACCAGCCGACTGCTGGCCCCCATGGCGCGCAGGATGGCGGCGGTATCGCGGTGGCGTTCGGCGTAGCGGCGCGCCACCAGCGCCACCGCCACCCCACCGAGGGCGGCGGTGAGCAGCGCCACCAGCGCCAGGTAGCGCTGCGCCTGACCGAGGGTCTCGTCCAGTGCCGGCTGCGCCTCACGGGGGGTCAGCACGGTGTGGCCCGACTCCAGCTGCGGTTCCAGCCGGTCGCGGAAGGCCTGCAATGCCCCCGGTGAACCGGCCAGCAGCAGACGGTGAAAGGCGCGACTGCCGGGCTGGATCAGCCCCGTGGCGTCGAGGTCCTCGTGGCGGATCTGGACCCGGGGCGCCAGCCCGGCCATGCCGGTGGCCTGGTCCGGCTCCCGCAGCAGCACCCGCTCGATGGTGAAGCGCGCATCGCCGAGGCGCACGCTGTCCCCAGGGGCGAGATCGAGCTGGCGCAGCAGGCCGCCCTCCACCCAGACCGTCCCGGCGGATGGGCGGCCGGGGGCCGTCTGCTCCGCCCCGTCCAGGGCCTCGGCCACCACCACTTCGCCACGCAGGGGGTAGCCGTCGGCCACCGCCTTCAGCCGCACCAGCCGGGGCGGGCCATCGTCGCGGCCGAGCATGGTCGGCAGGGTGACCAGCTGGCTGTGGGTGAGGCCGGCGGCGGCCGCCTCCTCGAACCACGCCCCGGGGAGCGGCTGGTCGCTCTCCACCGCCATGTCGGCGGCCAGGGTCTCGCCGGCCTGTTGCCCCAGGGCGCGATCCATGCGGTCGCTGAACAGGCCGACGGCGCCCATGCCGGCGGCGGCCAGCACCAGCGCCAGGGCGATGATGCGCAGCTCGCCGTGGCGCCACTCGCGACCGAGGGCGCGCGCCGCGATACGGAGGGCGGAGGGGCGCCTCACAGGGCCTCCGCCAGCTGGCCGCCGTCAATGGTCAGGCGGCGCTGACAGCGCGCCGCCAGCGCCGGGTCGTGGGTGACCAGCACCAGGGTGGTCCGGGACTCCCGATTCAGTTCGAACAGCAGGTCGATGATCCGCCCGCCGGTGGCCTGATCGAGGTTGCCGGTGGGCTCGTCGGCGAACAGCACCGCCGGCCGTGGCGCGAAGGCGCGCGCGATGGCCACCCGCTGCTGCTCGCCGCCGGAGAGCTGGCGTGGCCGGTGGTGCAGACGCGCGCTCAGACCGACGCGGTCGAGGACCTCGCGGGCGCGGGGTTCGGGATCGTCGAGGCCGGCCACCTCCATCGGCAGCAGCACGTTCTCCAGCGCCGTCAGTGCCGGCAGCAGATGGAACGACTGGAACACGAATCCGACCCGGCCGGCGCGCACGGCGGCGCGCTGGTCCTCGTCGCAGTCGGTGATCTCCTCGCCGGCGAGCCAGATGCGGCCATGGCTGGGGCGGTCGAGGCCGGCGAGCAGGCCGAGCAGGGTCGACTTGCCGGAGCCGGAGGCGCCGAGGATGGCCACGGTCTCTCCGGCGCCGATGGCCAGGTCGACGTTGCTGAGAATGGTCAGGATGCCGTCGGGGCTGCTAACCTCCTGTGTCAGCCTGCGGGCTTCAACCGTTGCACTCGAGGATGAGGAATTGGCCGTGGCCGTCATGCGTCGTCTCCTGTTGACCCTGATGATCCTGCTTGGCGCCCCGCTGGCGGCTGTCGCCCAGCCGGGTGTGCTGGTGGTCGGCGACAGCCTCAGCGCGGCGCACGGTATGGCCGATTCGGAAGGCTGGGTGGCTCTGCTGGCAGACCGCATCGAGGCGGAAGGGTTCCCCCACCGGGTGGTCAACGCCAGCATCTCCGGGGAGACCAGTCGCGGCGGCCGCCAGCGCCTGCCCGACCTGCTTGAACGCCACGCCCCCGCTATCGTTATTGTAGAACTGGGCGGCAATGATGGCCTGCGCGGCCAGTCAGTGGAACGGCTGCGTGACAATCTCGATGCCATGGTCGGCGCCGCCCGCACCGCCGGTGCCGAGGTCCTGCTCGCCGGGGTTCGGCTGCCGCCCAGCTATGGCGCCGCCTACACCGAGGCCTTCGCCGCCACCTTCGACGCCGTGGCCGAGGTCCACGACGGCGTCGCCCTAGTACCGCGCATCCTCGAGGGGGTCGCCGAGCGCCGGGAGATGATGCAGGCTGACGGTATCCACCCGGAGCGTCACGCACAACCTGCTATTCTGGACAATGTCTGGCCGCGACTGCGGCCCCTGCTGGTGGCGACCCGCCCGTAGGGCGCCCAAACCGCAAACGAGGGGAGAGCACCATGGTCGATAAACGCCTGCCCACGATTGGTGACTGGTATGTGAACGAGGAGGGCGACCGCTTCGAGGTGGTGGCCATGGACGAGGACGCCCAGACCATCGATATCCAGTATTTCGGTGGTGAAGTGGACGAGTTCGACTACGAGACCTGGGACGAGATGACCCTGGAGCATATCGCCGCCCCGGAGGACTGGTCCGGCCCCTTTGACGACCTGGAGGCCGATGACATGGGTGATACCGAGCGGCCCCGCCACCCGGAGAACTGGAATGGTCCGCTGGACGATGTGGAATAGCCGCCCGGTGTGCGGGCGGGCGGGCCACTGGCTGTCGTTGGCCCTGGCGGTGGCGCTTGGCCTCACCACCGGCCTGGCCCCGGCGCAGGCCGGTGGTGGCGGCGTGACCACTGAAACCCTGCGTTTCAGCGGCCTCGGCGGTGAGCCGTTGGCGGTGACCACCGAGACCCTGCGCTTCACCGGCCGGGCGCGGGGGGAATGAGCATGCCCTTCCGCATCCTCGCCCCCGCGCTGCTGGTGTTGCTTGCCGGTTCGGTGCAGGCCGCCGACTTCGAGCTGGCGGTGCCGGTGGAGGTCACCCAGCTCCACCGCGCCGTGGCCCAGGTCCAGATCACCTGCCGGGTCCTCGACGCCGAGGAGCGGGTGATAGGTGAAGGGCGCGAACTGCGTCGGGTCGATGGTGGCCGCCTCGAAGAGACCGTGGCCGTGCATTTTGACGCCGGGCCGGGGCGGGACCCGCTGGCGGCCGAGACCTACCACTGTGAATTGCGGCTGCGCGATGCCAGTGGTTTCCGGTATTATCGGCCACGAGAAGAGGGTGAACTCCCGGTCTGGGCCCGCCCCCGGCCCGACAGTGAGCTGGTGGCCGAGGTGACCGGCGCGCTTGATGCCGCCCCGGAGGGGGCGGCCAATGACAACGACGGCGATGCCGAGGTCGGAGAGGACTGAGACTGAGGCCCAGGGAGGATGGCAATCATGAAGACGATGACCCGCATCGGGATGACACTGCTGCTGGCCGCCGGCCTGGCCGTGACCGGCTGCAGCGACAAGGTGAAGCGTATCGGCGACGACGAGGCCCACGACCTCTCCGGGCGCTGGAACGACACCGACTCGCGGCTGGTCTCCGAGGAGATGATCAGCGATGCCCTGTCGCGGCCCTGGCTGGAGCGGTATCGCCGTGAGCACGGTGAACGGCCGGTGGTCATCGTCGGCGGCGTGCGCAACCTGAGCCACGAGCACATCAACACCCGCACCTTCGTCAACGATATCCAGCGCGAGCTGATCAACAGCGGCGAGGTCGATTTCGTCGCCTCCTCGGAGCAGCGTGAAGAGCTGCGCGAGGAGCGTGCCGACCAGGACCTCCACGCCAGCGAGGCGAGCCGCAAGGCGATGGGCGAGGAGCTGGGTGCCGACTTCATGCTGCTGGGCAGCATCAACTCCATCATCGACCAGGATGGCCGCCAGCAGGTGCGCTTCTACCAGGTCGACATGGAGATGATCAGCCTGGCCGACAACCGCAAGGTCTGGATCGGCAACAAGCGCATCCGCAAGCTGCTCAGCGGGGCGGCGGTCCGGCCCTGAGGTCCCTCGGCGTTCGGGGGGCGGGCTGATGCGGTGGCGGGCGGCGCCCCGGTGGTCGTGGCTGCCGATCCTGGTGCTGCCGGTGCTGCTCGGTGGCTGCGCCACCTACAGCGACCGGATCGAGCGCATGGAGTCGGCGCTGCTGGCCGGGCAGTGGGAGCGCGCACTGGATGAGGTCGAGAAGACCGGTGGCAGCCGCGCCGACGAGGTCCTGTTTCGGCTCAATCGCGGCATGCTCC
>CAZGJO010000122.1:0-6541 GCA_964525685.1 uncultured Ectothiorhodospiraceae bacterium
CCCCGGGCGAGGCACCGACGAAGGCACGCCTCTCCGCCTGACGACCCGCCGGCACCGTCGGGACCCCCGCTGGCCCCGGCGGGTGTCGCCCGATAGAATGCCGGCATGCACGACTATCAACGCGAATTCCTCCAGTTCTCCCTCGATTGCGGCGTCCTGCGCTTCGGCGACTTCACCCTGAAGTCCGGGCGCCGCAGCCCCTATTTCTTCAACAGCGGCCTGTTCAACACCGGAGCCCGACTGGCGGCCCTGGGGCGGTTCTACGCCGCCGCCATCGCGGTGCGCGGGCTCGAGTTCGACATGCTCTACGGCCCCGCCTACAAGGGGATCCCGCTGGTGGCGACCACCGCCATCGCCCTCGCCGACCACCACGCGGTGGACCGCCCCTACGCCTTCAACCGCAAGGAGGCCAAGGACCATGGCGAGGGCGGGGAGCTGGTGGGGGCGCCGCCGGCCGGCCGCGCCCTCATCGTCGACGACGTCATCTCGGCGGGGACCTCGGCGCGGGAGTCCGTGGAACTGCTCCGCGCCGCCGGCGCCGAGCCCACCGCCATGGCCATCGCCCTGGATCGGCAGGAGCGCGGCCGGTCCGGGAAATCGGCGGTCCAGGAGGCCGCCGACGATCTCGGCCTGAGGGTCATCGCCATCGCCGGGCTGGACACCCTGCTGGAGTTCGTCGACGGCCACCCCGAGGTCCGCGAGTGGCGGGACGCCATCGCCGCCTACCGGGCGGAGTACGGGACCTGAGGACGGGCAACGTCGACGACGGACAAAAAAAAGCCCGAGCCACAGGGCCCGGGCGGAAGTTACTTCGATGGAGGAGCATGGATGAAAGAGGTTGGTCGCTCACGGGAGCAACCGCCCACCATGCACCTGTAGAGCATACAACTACCGTGCCAACATTCAACACGACCGGAAATGGCGCTACCGCGCCGCCTGCCAGCCATCATTCGGCGCTAATAAACTTATAATTCGTGTCACTATTGTCAATATCAGCATGCGCTTCTGACAGAAGCGTCAGTCCTTCGCGGCAAAGATCGCTTTGGACAGCAGGGACCACTGCTGGTCCCACTGGGCGGTCGGCGTCCGCCCGAAGCCGCTGCGCAGATACTGCCGCATGCGCCCCTCCACCACCGAAACGAGCAGATTCGCCGAGGCGGTGGCCGGGGTGCCGATGGCCAGGTGGCCGGTGCTCTCCCCCTCGCGCAGGATCTGCTTGAAGCGGGTTTCCAGGTTGTCGTAGAAGCCGTCGACCCGCTGGCGGAGCTTGTCGCCTTCGCCCACCAGGGCCTCGCCCAGCAGCACGCGCGTGATCCCCGGATTGCGCTCGGCGAAGCCCAGCAGCACGCTCATGGTGTGCTCGCACCGCACCCGGGGATCGGTCTGCTCATCGAGGATGCGGTTGATCAGCCCGAACACCGCCTCCTCGGCAAACTCGATGAGCGCCTCGAACATCTTCCCCTTGCTGGGGAAGTGGCGATACAGGGCCGCCTCCGAGACGCCCACCGCCTGCGCCAGCCCGGCGGTGGTGATCCGCTCGCCGGGCTGCTCCTCCAGGATCCGCGCCAGGGTCTCGAGGATCTCCTGGCGCCGCTGGCCGCGCTGGCGGCCGCCACCTTCGGTCGTGGTCGTGTCGTTCATGTCTGCCCTCCCCGGATGAGCGTACCCACCCCTTCGTCGGTAAAGATCTCCAGCAGAACCGCGTGTTCCACCCGCCCATCGACGATATGGGCGGAGCGCACCCCGGCGGCCACGGCATCCAGGGCGCAGCGGATCTTCGGCAGCATACCACCGTGGACGGTCCCGTCGGCGATGAGGCCGTCCACCTGACCGGTGGAGAGGCCGGTGAGCAGGTTGCCGTCGCCGTCCAGCAGCCCCGGGGTGTTGGTCAGCAGCATCAGCTTCTCGGCCTGCAGCACCTCGGCCAGCTTGCCGGCCACCAGGTCGGCGTTGATGTTGTAGGCGGTGCCGTCCTCGCCGACGCCGATGGGGGCGATCACCGGGATGAAGTCGTCCTCGGCCAGCATGTGCAGAACCGAGGCGTCGATGGAATCCACCTCGCCGACGTGGCCGAGATCGATGATCTCCGGCTCCTCCAGCTCCGGCGTCGTGCGCGTGACCGCCAGCTTGTGGGCGCGGATCATGTCGCCGTCCTTGCCGGTAAGGCCCACGGCACAGCCGCCGGCGCTGTTGATGAGCCGGACGATCTCCTTGTTCACCAGCCCCCCGAGGACCATCTGGACCACGTCCATGGTCTCGGCATCGGTCACGCGCATGCCGTCGATGAACTCGCTCTCCTTGCCGATGCGTCCGAGCAGGTCGCCGATCTGGGGCCCGCCTCCATGGACCACCACCGGGTTCATCCCCACCAGCTTCATCAAGGCAACATCGCGAGCGAAGCCCTGCTTCAGGTGCTCCTCCACCATGGCGTTACCGCCGTACTTGATGACGATGGTCCGCCCGGTGAACCGGCGGATGTAGGGCAGGGCCTCGGTGAGGACCTGGGCGACATTCATCGCCTGTGCGGGGTCAAGACTCATGGGCGCTCCAATAGCTAGTAACTACTTACACCTGCCGATCATTCTGTCCCACGCGCCCCGCCGCATCAAGTCGGTGTCCGGCCCCTGGGCAGCGGGCCCGCCATGAAGGCAAGGGCGCCGGCCGGCGCCTCGCGTTACCCGCGGGTAACAGGCCGCCCCTTCAGGGGTTACCGATGGGTAACACCTCTTCAGAACGACAGGGCCGTCCCCGCCGGCAGGGCCGCCGTCAGCGCCTCGCGCAGCGGCCCCTGCAGCGCCGCCAGGGCAGCCTCGTCGTCGGCCTCGAACCGCAGGACCAGGGCGTCGCGCGTGTTGGAAACACGGATCAACGCCCAGCCGCCGGGGGCATCCAGACGCAGGCCGTCCACGGTGACCCGCTCCCAGTCCTCCGGGAAGGGATGGGCCGCCAGGTCCGCCACCAGGGCCCGGGCCTCCGCCCGGGGCAGCGGCAGGTGGATCTCCGGGGTCGCGATCCCGCCGGCCAGTGCCAGGAAGGGGTTGCTCCCCGGCGTCCGGGCCACCACCGCCGCCAGCCGGGCGGCGGCGTAGAGGGCATCGTCGAAGCCGTACCAGCGATCGGCGAAGAAGAAGTGGCCGGTCATCTCCGCGCCGAGGACAGCGTTCTCCTCGGCCATCCGCGCCTTGATCACCGAATGGCCGGAGGGGGCCATCACCGGCCGACCGCCATACTGGCGCACGCCGCGAAACAGCTGCCGGGTCGACTTCACATCGAAGACCACGGCGGCCCCGGGGGCACAACCGAGGACCTCGCCCAGGAAGAGGCCGAGGATCCGGTCCGGCCAGACCATGTCGCCGCTGGCACTGACCACCCCCAGGCGGTCGCCGTCGCCGTCGAAGGCGATGCCGAGATCGGCCCCCTCGGCGCACACCGTCTCGCGCAGGGTCGTCATGTTCTCCGGCCGGGAGGGGTCCGGGTGATGGTTGGGGAAGTGGCCGTCGACATCGCAGTAGAGCGGTGTGACCCGACAGCCCAGGGCCTCGAACAGCCGCACGGCCAGCGGCCCGGCGACCCCGTTGCCCGCATCGATGACCACATGCAACGGCCGGGGCAGTTCGATGTCCTGCGCCAGCCAGTGGCAGTACTCGCCATCGATGCGCGTCGCCCGATAGTGGCCCGGCTCCGGCGCCGGCGCGGGCAGCCCGGTCTCCAGCCGTCGGTGGAGGGCGGCGATCTCGTCGCCGTAGAGGGTGTGGCGATTGATGGCGATCTTCAGGCCGTTGTCGGCGGCCGGGTTGTGGCTGGCGGTCACCATCACTCCGCTGCCACCGGCCAGGCGCCAGGCGCCGTACCAGAGCAGGGGCGTCGGCGCCTCGCCCATGTCCACCACATCGATACCGCCGGCGCGCAGCCCTTCGATCACCTGCTCGGCGAACGCCGGGCCGGAGAGGCGCCCGTCGCGGGCCACCACCATGGTGTCGGCGCCGGCCTCGCGCGCCGTGGCGGCGATGGCACGCCCCAGCCAGTGGCCGCCGTGGTCGGCCATCAGCTGCTCCGCCGGCCCCCGGATGTCGTAGGTCCGGAACAGGTCCGCCGTCAGGGTCGCCGGAACGGGCGCGTGGCTCGCGGTGCCGCTCATGGAAGGCGCCTCAGTGGCGTCCGGTGTGGCCGAAGCCACCCTCGGCGCGGTCGCTGGCCTGGAATGTCTCCACCCAGTCCAGCTCCGCCGGGATCACCGGCACGAAGACCAGCTGGGCGATGCGCTCGCCCGGCTCCACGGTGAAGGTCTCTTCCCCCCGGTTCCAGCAGGAGACCTGCAACTCGCCCTGGTAGTCGGAATCGATGAGGCCGACCAGATTGCCGAGCACGATGCCGTGTTTGTGGCCGAGGCCGGAGCGCGGCAGGATCACCGCCGCCATGTTCGGGTCCCCCATGTGCACCGCCATGCCGGTGGGGATCAGCTCACAGTCGCCGGGGGCCAGCGTCAGGGGCTCGTCCACGCAGGCGCGCAGGTCGATGCCGGCGCTGCCGTCGGTGGCGCGTTCCGGCAGCGGGAAGGTCTCCCCCAGGCGGGGATCCAGACGTTTGACGGGGATTCGGGCCATGATCGGGCGCTTCCTCGGGTTGTTCAGGTTGAGCGTTGGATGTGTTCGGCGATGTGGGCGATGAGCGCACGGGCCAGCGCCGGCTTCGGTGCCGGGCCCAGTTCGTGCTCGCCCGCCGCCCCGATGACCACCAGGGCGTTGTCGTCGGCATCGAAGCCGACGCCGGGGCCGACGCGGTTGGCGGCGATGAGGTCCAGGCCCTTGCGCTCCCGCTTCTCCCGCGCCTGTTCCACCACCCGCTCGGTCTCGGCGGCAAAGCCGACCACCCAGGGTCGCGGCTCGGCGGCGGCCACGGTGGCGACGATGTCGGGGTTGGCGGTCAGCGGCAGCGCCGCCGGGGCATCGCCCTTCTTGACCTTGTCGGCGGCCGCCTCCGCCGGTCGGAAATCGGCCACGGCGGCGCTGGCGATGAAGAGGTCACAGGCGTCCATCCGGGCGGCGACGGCGGCGGCCATCTCGTCGGCGGTCTCCACCTCCACCCGCGTCACCCCCGCCGGGGTGGCCAGGGCCACCGGGCCGCTGATCAGCACCACCTCCGCACCGGCCTCGCGGGCGGCGGCGGCGACGGCAAAGCCCATCTTCCCGGAGGAACGGTTGGAGAGGTAGCGCACCGGATCCAGCGGCTCACGGGTCGGCCCGGCGGTGACCACCACCCGCATGCCGGAGAGCGGCCCCGGCGCCCCCAGCTCGGCGACCACGGCCGCCACCAGCGCCTCCACCGCCAGCAGCCGGCCATCGCCCTCCTCGCCACAGGCCAGCGCCCCGCGCTCCGGCCCCCAGACGCGCACGCCCCGCTCCTCGAGGCACGCCACATTGGCGCGGGTGGCCGGATGTTCCCACATGGCGCTGTTCATCGCCGGGGCCACCGCCACCGGCGCGCGCGTGGCCAGCACCACCGCCGCCATCAGGTCGTCGGCGCGCCCCCCGGCCAGCCGCGCCAGGCGATCGGCGGTGGCCGGGGCGAGCAGCACCCAGTCGGGCCAGCGGGCCAGCTCGATGTGGTCCATGCCCGCCTCCGCCTCGGCGTCGAGCAGTGCCGTGCGCACCGGGTGGCCGGAGACCGCCTGAAAGGTCAGCGGTGTGACGAAGGCCGCAGCCCCGGCACTCATCATCACCCGCACCTCGGCGCCGGCGTCGCGGAGCCGGCGGACCAGCTCAACCGCCTTGTAGGCGGCGATGCCGCCGCCGACCCCGATGAGGATCCGTTTGCCGCCGAGTTCGTTCATGCGCGGGATTGTACCAAATTCGCCGATTCCGGCTGCGAACCCTGTCGGATTCTGTATCGCGTGTAACGGATTCTTGACCCGGATCCGGAAACCGGCGAACGGGTGTTGCCGGGGCGCGCTTCGGGCGCTGTAATGGCACCCGAACACACCGACGGTCACGGAGGACCCGAACCATGTCCATTCGCCACTGGCCCGAGGGCGAGCGCCCCCGGGAACGTCTGCTCAACCAGGGCGCCGCCGCCCTCTCCGATGCCGAACTCCTCGCCATCTTCCTGCGCACCGGCAGCCGCGGTCGCACCGCCGTCGATCTCGGCCGCGATCTGCTGGACGCCTTCGGCGGCCTGCGGCCCCTGCTCGAGGCCGACCGCCGCGCCTTCTGCAACCAGCACGGTCTCGGCGAGGCCTCCTTCGTCCAGCTCCAGGCCGTGCTGGAGATGGCCCGGCGCCATCTGGCCGCCCGCATCGAGCGCTACGACACCATCACCGGCCCCGAGACCACCCGCGCCTTCCTCACCACCCAGCTGCGCCACCGCCCCGACGAGGTCTTCGCCTGCCTCTTCCTGGACAACCGCCACCGCATCCTCGCCTTCGAGCCACTCTTCCACGGCACCATCAACGGGGCCTCGGTTCACCCTCGAACCATCGTCCGTCGCTCCCTGCACCACAACGCCGCCGCCGTCATCGCCGCCCACAACCATCCATCGGGTGTCG
>CAZGJO010000123.1:0-6504 GCA_964525685.1 uncultured Ectothiorhodospiraceae bacterium
GCCTCGTCCGCCGCGTGGATCAACTCGTCGATGGTGGTGCCCGACGCCGGTCGGGCGACGGCGACCCCGACGCTGACGGTCAGGACCTCCGCCACCTTCGAGCCGGCGTGGGGGATGGCCGCCTCGGCGATCGCCGCGCGGACGCGTTCGGCCATCCGCTCGGCGCCCGGCTGCTCGGTGTCGGGCAACAGCACACAGAACTCCTCGCCACCGTAGCGCGCCACCAGGTCATCCGGGCGCTGGACACAGTCGCTGATCAGCCGCGCCACCTGTTTCAGACACTCATCTCCCATCAGGTGGCCATAGGTGTCGTTGTAGACCTTGTAGAAATCGATATCGAGCAGCAGCAGCGCCACCGGCGTCTGCTGGCGCGCGGCCCGCTTCCAGGCCGTCTCCAGTGCGTCGTTGAGGCGGCCGCGATTGGCCACGCCGGTCAGCGGGTCGCGGGCGGAGCTCGCCTTCAGTTCGCTGAGCGCCCGGTCGAGTTCAACGGTGCGCTCGGCGACCTTGTGCTCCAGCTCCTGCTGCCAGCGGCGCTGCTGCTCGGACAGCTCCTCCACCCGGGTGAACGCCTTCGACAGCCGCGAGGAGAGCACCATCGACTGGCCGAAGACCATCAGCAGCAGGGCGAACGGGAACATGTTGAAGGTCTGCACCACCTGCTGGTAGAGCAGGATGTCATTGATTATCGCGACCCCGGCCAGCAGCATCTGGCCGATGGTGAACAGCGCCCCCTCGCGGCGGCGCCAGGTCGCCTTCAGGAAGATCATCACCGCATAGCCGAGCAGGACCAGGGAGATGAGCTGGTAGAGCGGCAGCGACTGGGTGAAGACGTGGGGCGGGGTCACCAGCACCAGGGCGCTGAAGGCCAGCGACAGCCCGACCAGCACCCGGATCGGTCGATCCCGCGATTCGTCCGGGAACATCGCCCGGACATAGAGCAGCAACACCCCGCTGGCGAGATAGAAGCCGAGATACTCCATGGTCATGCCCAGCGACCAGTTGAAGCCGGGGACGAACTGCATCAGCACCTTCTCGCCGGTGACCGGGATGCGCAGGGCGATCAGGGCGCAGAACAGGCCGAAATAGAGCGAGGCGCGGTCGCGGCGGCGCATTGCGAACTGGGTCAGGTGGAAGGCGGCGGCGATCAGCAGGCCGCCGAGCAGCAGCAGGTCGGAGTAGAGGAAGGTGTTCTGGTAGTGGGTTACCCGCTCGTGGGGACCGAGCTTGATGCTCTCCCACAGACCGCCTTCGCGGTGGTGGTGGTTGGCCACCTGGAGCACCAGTTCCAGCTCCTGTCGGTCGGTCTGAAACGGCACCACGGTGGGAATCACCCGGGGCGAGGCGTTCTCCCGATCGGCCGCCGGCGTCCCCAGGGCGCTGACCAGCTGGCCGTTCAGCCACAGGCGGTGGCTGGTCATGATCGACGGCAGGTGGAGGGCGAGCAGTTCGCCGAGCTGCTCCTCCGGCAGCTGCACCCGCAGGTGGTAGGTACCCTGGCCGTGGGAGGCGAGGGGGGTGCCGTTGACCTCCAGTCCGTCCCAGTAGGCCGGCACGGGGAGCAGCGTCGGGGTTGCCGAGTCGGCCAGCTGCGCCGGCTCGAGGCGTTCTCCGGGATGGAAATGCCACTCGCCGTCCAGCGCCACCATCCGGCCCTCGGCCAGTGGCGAGGCGGTCAGATCGAGCCGGCCATCGTCGGCCAGCGGCTGAGAGCGGTCCGCTCCCTCGCCGCAGCCGCCCAGCAGCAGGGTGAGGAGCAGCATGATGATGCTGATGGGTGCGCGCACAACTCCCCCTCTCTGTCTGGCCGACGGCCACCGTTACCCCCGCCACCTTATCGCAGATGGGGGTGTGACACGAATGATGACCCCCCGCAGCTTGACCCACTTCCCGCCCCGCCGGACAATTCGGCGCAGAACCATCGACCCGTAACACGCCTGCCTGCCACCGAGGAATCGCCATGGACATGAAGGAGGCCCTCCGCGCCGTCACCGAGCATCGGGATCTGAGCGCGGACGACATGACCGCCGTGATGCGCCTGATCATGACCGGCGAGGCGACCCCGGCGCAGATCGGCGCCTTCCTGGTCGGCCTGCGGATGAAGGGCGAGACGGTGGCCGAGATCGCCGCCGCGGCCGGGGTCATGCGCGAGCTGGCGACGCGGGTCGAGGTCGACGCCCCCCATCTGGTGGACACCTGCGGCACCGGGGGCGACGCCGCCGGCACCTTCAACATCTCCACCGCCACCGCCTTCGTCGCCGCCGCCGCCGGCTGCCATGTGGCCAAGCACGGCAACCGTTCGGTCTCCAGCCGCTCCGGCAGTGCCGATGTGCTGGAGATGGCCGGGGTGAACCTGGACCTGTCGGCGGAGCAGGTGGCCGAATGCATCCGCGAGGTCGGCGTCGGTTTCATGTTCGCGCCCCACCATCACGGGGCCATGAAGCACGCCATCGGCCCGCGTCGGGAGCTGGGGGTGCGCACCCTGTTCAACGTCCTCGGGCCGCTGACCAACCCGGCCGGGGCGCCGAACCAGGTCCTGGGGGTCTACGACGCGGCGTGGCTCGAGCCGCTGGCCCAGGTGCTCGGCCGTCTCGGCAGCCAGCATGTGCTGGTGGTTCATGCCGAGGACGGCCTCGACGAGATCAGCATCGCCGCGCCGACCCAGGTCGCCGAGCTGCGCGGCGGCACCCTGACCCGCTACGCCATCACCCCGGAGCAGTTCGGCATCGAGCGGGGGGACCTGCGCGAGCTGGTGGTGGACCGGCCGGAGCAGAGCTTGGCCCTGATCCGCCAGATCCTTGACGATGAACCGGGGCCGGCCCGCGACATCGTGGTCCTCAACGCCGGGGCGGCCATCTACGCCGCCGATCGCGCCGACAGTTTCGAGGCGGGGGTGGCCATGGCCCGGGAGGTCCTCTCCAGCGGCGCCGCGCGCACCCGGCTGGCGGACCTGGTGGCATTGAGCGAGCGGCTGGGGGGCGTGGCATGAAACCCGATACCCCCGACATCCTGCGCCGGATCATCGACCACAAGCGGGACGAGGTGGCCGAACGCAGCGTGAGCCGGCCCCGGAACACCCTGCTGAACGCCATCGCGGAGCAGCCCGCGCCGCGCCCCTTCGAGCCGGCCCTGGCCGAGGCCGTGGTCGACGGCCGGGCGGCGGTCATCGCCGAGGTGAAGCGCGCCTCCCCCAGCCGCGGTATCATCCGCGAGGCCTTCGATCCCGCCGCCATCGCCGCCGACTATGCCGCGGCCGGCGCCACCTGCCTGTCGGTCCTGACCGACGAGGCCTTCTTCCAGGGGAGCGATGAACACCTGGTCGCGGCGCGCGCTGCCTGCGATCGGCCGGTGCTGCGCAAGGACTTCGTCATCGACCCCTATCAGGTCTACGAATCCCGTGCCCTGGGCGCCGACTGCATCCTGCTCATCGCCGCAGCGCTGGAGGATGAGCGCATGCGCGAACTGGCGGCCCTGGCGGCCGATCTGGGGATGGATGTGCTGGCGGAGGTCCACGATGCCGGCGAACTCGAACGGGTACTGGACATGCCGCTGCCGCTGGTCGGTATCAACAACCGCGACCTGCGTACCTTCGAGACCCGACTGGAGACGACCCTGGAACTGCTGCCGCAGGTCCCCGGCGACCGGCTGGTGGTGACCGAATCGGCGATCCACACTGCGGCGGATGTGGCCCGGATGCGCGAGAACGGCGTCCACGCCTTCCTGGTGGGCGAGGCCTTCATGGCCGCGCCGGAGCCCGGCGCGGCCCTGCGGGGGTTGTTCGATTCGCAGCTCTGAGGGCGGCTCAGCGCGTGCCGTGGACCACCATGGTCTTGCCGCGGGCGGTGACCAGCCCCTGCTCCTCCAGGTTGTTGAGCACCCGGCCGACCATCTCCCGCGAGCAGCCGACGATGCGCCCCAGCTCCTGGCGGGTGATCTTGATCTGCATGCCGTCGGGGTGGGTCATGGCGTCGGGCTCCTGACTCAGGTCGAGCAGGGCGCGGGCCACGCGGCCGGTGACGTCGAGGAAGGCGAGATCGCCCACCTTGCGGCTGGTCTTCTGCAGACGCACCGCCATCTGCGAGGTCAGGGCGAAGAGCACCTCGGGCAGCTCTCCCATGAGCTGCTGGAAACGGCCATAGCTGATCTCGGCCAGCTCGCAATCCACCCGGGTCCGGACCCAGGCGGTGCGGGCGGGGTTGTCGGTGAACAGGCCCATCTCACCGAAGAAGTCGCCCTCGTTGAGGTAGGCCAGGACGATCTCGTGGCCGTCCTCGTCCTCGATGAGCACGGTGACCGAGCCCTTGATGATGTAGAAGAGGGTGTCGGAGGTGTCGCCGGCGCAGATGACCACCGATTTGCTCGGGTAGCTGCGCTGGTGGCAGTGTTCCAGAAAGCGGTTGATCGCGTCTTCGGTGTTGCGGGCTTGTTCCATGCTGCGGACCGTGTTCCTGTTGTCTGGCTGTCAATGTGTCCGAACTGTGAACGGGTTCACGATTATGCCGTAAATTGGCGCTGTTAGGGAGGGATTGTATGCAGTCACGCATCAAGTGGATAGAGGGGGCGCGCTTCGTCGGCGAGTCCGGCAGCGGCCACGCCGTGGTCATGGACGGTCCGCCGGACGCCGGCGGCGAGAACCTGGGGCCGCGCCCCATGGAGATGCTGCTGCTCGGCATGGGGGGCTGCGCCGCCTTCGATGTCGTCCACATCCTGCGCAAGGGGCGCCAGTCGGTGGCCGACTGCGTGGTGGAGATCACCGCCGAGCGCGCCGACGAGGAGCCGAAGGTCTTCACCGCCATCCATCTGCATTTCCGGGTGTCCGGGCCGGGCCTGACCGAGCGTCGGGTGGAGCGGGCCGTGGAGCTGTCGGCGGAGAAGTACTGCTCCGCCTCCATCATGCTCGGCAAGACCGCCACCGTGACCCACGACTACACCATCGAGGCCGCCGACGGCGGCGAGGAGAGCGAGGCATGAGCCGCGAGACCCCCGAGACACCGAAGCCCACCGCCGGCCTGCGCCACGTGGCCCTGTACGTCAACCACTACGAGGAGTGCCTGCACTTCTACCGCGATCTCATGGGGATGCAGGTGGAGTGGGCCCCGGACGGCGACAACGCCTTCCTCACCAGCGGCAACGACAACCTCGCCCTGCATCGCAGCGACAAGTCCTTCGATGGCGATCAGCACCTGGACCACATCGGCTTCATCATCGACGAGGAGGCGCAGGTCGACGTCTGGTACGAATTCCTGCTGGCCCACGACGTGGCGATGCTGGCGGCGCCGCGCAAGCACCGCGACGGCGCCCGCAGCTTCTACTGCCAGGACCCCGACGGCAACGCGGTGCAGGTGATCTACCATCCGCCGCTCTCCATCGGCGAGGGCGGTCCGCACACCCCCGAGGCGGGCTGAGGGGCGCAAGGTTGACAGCGACGCGCGCGATCGGTATCAAACGCCGTCCCGCGCGAGGCGCGAAGGCCCGATTCGAGATGGTGGAGGAAGCCGACATTGGCTGAAAAGAGCAAGAAACGGTTGAAGCTGCACGGGTTCAACAACCTGACCAAGACCCTGAGCTTCAACATCTATGACATCTGCTACGCCAAGACGGCCGATCAGCGGCGCGCGTACATCGAGTACATCGACGAGGCCTACAACGCCGAGCGGCTGACGCGGATCCTCACCGAGGTCACCAAGATCATCGGCGCCAACATCCTCAACGTCGCCTATCAGGACTACGATCCGGAGGGGGCCAGCGTCACCATCCTGGTCTCCGAGGAGCCGGTGGTCTCCGAGGGGCTGTCCAACAGCGAATCACCCGGGCCGCTGCCCGACTCGGTGGTCGGCCACCTCGACAAGTCGCACATCACCGTGCACACCTATCCGGAGAGCCACCCGGTCAACGGCATCTCCACCTTCCGCGCCGACATCGACGTCTCCACCTGCGGCCGGATCTCGCCACTGAAGGCGCTGAACTACCTGATCCACGCCTTCGAGTCCGACATCGTCACCATGGACTACCGCATCCGCGGCTTCACCCGCGACGTGCGCGGCAAGAAGCACTTCATCGACCACGAGATCAACTCCATCCAGAACTATGTGGCGTGGGACACCAAGGAGCTGTACCAGATGATGGACGTCAACACGCCGCAGGAGAACCTGTTCCACACCAAGGCGATCCTGAAGGATTTCGAGCTGGACAATTACCTGTTCGGGATCAGCGAGGCGGACCTGACCACGGAGGAGGCCGAGGAGATCCGCAGCTTCCTCAAGCGCGAGATGATGGAGATCTTCTACGGCCGCAACATCTCGAAGAAGGTGCCGCTCTACTGAGCGCTCAGAGGCGGTAGGCGGCGGTGGTCATGACCTTGGAGACCACGCCCATCACCGTCTTCACCGGCGCCGGCAGCTCGGCGCCACCGGCCGCCAGGGCGACGGTGGCGTGGTGGCCCTCGTCCTCCTTCATCTGCTCCAGCACCGCGCGGCTGCGACGCTCGGCCTCCGGCAGCTGTTC
>CAZGJO010000124.1:0-4128 GCA_964525685.1 uncultured Ectothiorhodospiraceae bacterium
GGGCCGGCCCCTCGCCACGGACCACCGGGATGAGCCCCAGAAGGACCGAGAGCAGCACCAGCATCAGGGCCACACCGGCCATCACCGCCAGCATCGGCGTCATGGGCCCGCCTCCCCGACATCACCCAGCGTCTCGCCGAACAGGGCGCCGACGCGGCGCTCCAGTGTCCGCAGGTCGCCCCCCACATCCAGGCGCGTGTCGAGGGCGTGGACCCGCAGCGTGTCCCCCTCGATGGCCGCCACCAGCGTCCCCGGCAGCAGGCCGACGGTGACCGCCATGAAGTGGCGTGCCGCCGGGTCGCGCAGGCGCAGAGGGTGGATCACCCAGTCGGGCTGCAACGGCAGGCTCGGCATCATCGCCCGCCGCATCACGTCCCAGCTCCCGACCAGCGAACGGAGCAGGAACCACGGACCGAAGCGCAGCCAGCCCGCCGGGCACAGCGGCCACCCGCGCAGACCCAGTGTCCGCGTCAGCCGGTGGGTGACCCACGCGCCCAGCAGCGCCGCCACGATCCCAAAGGCGAGGCCCTCCGTCGCGGCCCCGGTGAGCACCAGCCAGATCCCGAAGAACAGGGCGAAGGCCGCGGCGGCCGTCCGCCAGCCCGCCTCGGCGGCGTGTCGCTCACGCACCGCCCTCACGGCCGCTCCCCGTTCAGCAGCAGGGCCAGACCGCCCTCGTCGACCACCGGGACACCCAGGGCCTCCGCCTTCTCCACCTTGGAGCCGGGGTTGGCCCCGGCCACCACGTAGTCGGTCTTCTTCGAGACCGAACCGGTCACCTTCGCCCCCAGCGCTTCCAGCTCGGTGCGGGCGGCATCCCGGTTGAAGCCGTCCAGGGTCCCGGTCAGCACCAGCGTGACCCCGACCAGCGGCCCCTCGCCCGCAGCCTCGGCCGGTTCGTGCTCGTCCCAGTGGACCCCGGCGGCGCGCAGGGCGTCGATGACCTCGCGGTTGTGGGGCTGGCGGAAGAAGGTGGCGATGCTCTCGGCCACCACCGGGCCGATGTCGGGCACCGTCTCCAGCTCCGTCTCGTCGGCGGCCATCAGCCGCTCCAGTGAGCCGAAGTGGCGCGCCAGCGTCGCCGCCGTGGTCTCGCCCACCTGCCGGATCCCGAGGGCGAAGAGGAAGCGCGCCAGGGTCGTCGCCTTCGAGCGCTCCAGGGCCGCCACCAGGTTGTCCGCGGACTTCTCCGCCATGCGGTCCAGCTCCATGAGCTGTTCACGGGTCAGGTGGTAGAGATCGGCCGGGGTGTGCACGCGGTCGGTCGCCACCAGCTGCTCCACCAGCTTGTCGCCGAGGCCGTCGATGTCCATGGCGCGCCGCGAGGCGAAATGCTTGAGCGCCTCGCGCCGCTGGGCCGGGCAGTAGAGGCCGCCGGTGCAGCGCGCCACCGCTTCGTCCTCCAGCCGCACCACCTGGGAGCCGCATTCAGGGCAGTGGTCGGGGCGCGCCGGCGCCTCGGCATCCGGTGGCCGCCGCTCGGCCACCACCCCCACCACCTCGGGGATGACGTCGCCGGCGCGGCGGACGATGACGGTGTCGCCGATGTGGACCGCCTTGCGGCGCATCTCGTCCTCGTTGTGGAGGGTGGCGTTGGTCACCGTGGCGCCGCCGACGAAGACCGGCTCCAGCCGCGCCACCGGGGTCAGGGCGCCGGTGCGGCCCACCTGCCACTCCACCGCGTGCAGGCGGGTCAGCTCCTCCTCCGGCGGGAACTTGCAGGCGATGGCCCAGCGCGGCGAGCGGGCCACGGCACCGAGCGCCTCGCGCCGCGCCAGATCGTTGACCTTGAAGACCACGCCGTCGACGTCGTAGGCCAGCTCCGACCGCCGGGCGCCCATGTCGTGGAAGTAGTGCCGGCAGCCGTCGAACCCCGTGACCACCGTCACCTCCGGAGAGACCGGCAGCCCCCAGTCCCGCAGCCGGGCCAGCACGGCGTCGTGGCACGACGGCAGCTCACCGCCCTCGAACAGGCCGACGCCGTAGGCAAAGAGGCTCAGGGGGCGGCGCGCGGTGATCCGGGGATCCAGCTGGCGCAGGCTGCCGGCGGCGGCGTTGCGCGGGTTGACGAACGGATCCTCGCCGTCGGCGCGGCGCTGGTCGTTGAGCTGCCGGAAGCCGGCGTGGCTCATGTAGACCTCGCCGCGCACCTCCAGCCGCCGGGGCCAGTCGTCGCCCATCAGTCGCAGCGGGATGCAGTCGATGGTGCGCACGTTGTGGGTCACGTCCTCGCCGGTGGTGCCGTCGCCCCGGGTGGCCCCGCGCACCAGTTCCCCCTCTTCGTAGAGGAGGCTCACGGCGAGGCCGTCGAGCTTCGGCTCGGCGCTGTAGGCGACCGCCTCCGATTCCAGTCCCAGACCCTTGCGCACCCGCTGGTCGAAGGCGCGCAGTTCGTCATCGTCGAAGGCGTTGGCCAGGGAGAGCATGGGCTGCTCGTGGGTGACCTCGCCGAAGGCGCTCGCCGGCGCCGCCCCGACCCGCTGGGTGGGCGAGTCGGGGGTCACCAGCGCCGGATGGGCGGCCTCCAGGGTCTCCAGCTCGCGCAGCAGGCGATCGTACTCGGCGTCGGGGATGGTGGGGGCGTCGAGGACATAGTAGGCGTGGTTGTGCTCCCGGAGGGCCTCGCGCAGCGCCGCGATCCGCTCGCCGGGATCTCCCACCACTTCTCGACCGGAGGTCGTCATGCACGTCCCTCCGTTCAGCCGCGGCCGGCGTGCTGGCGCAGCGAGTGCTCGCGCACCCGGTCACGGATGTGGCCGATGGTCTGCTGGGTGAGGGTCGAACGGCGCTCGTCCTTGAGCTCCCCGCCGAGACCGTCGGCCAGACGGCGTCCGGTGGCCAGCATGGCCTCGAACGCCTCGCCGCCGGGGGCCGGTCCCGGCAGGCGCAGGAAGAGCGCCAGGCCCGGGGTGTGGAAATCGGGATCGCCGGTGCGCTCCAGGGTCCCCGGCTCCACCATACTGGCGACGCTGAAGACCGCCTCGGGCGGCCCCGCCTCCACCTGCTGGAACCAGTGGTAGATGTCCATGTCGCCGAACTGGAGACCGGCGTCGCGCAGCGCCTCGCCAAGGGCATCCCCGGGGAAGACCGCCCCCTCGGGGGCCATGACGAACAGCGCCAGGATGAGATCGTCCTCGCCCGGCGGGCGCACGACCCCCTCGGCCCGCTCCGATCGTTGCGACGCCGTTTCCGCTCCGGGGGCGGACTCGGGCTCGGGGGCAGTCTCGGTTTCGGGTGCTGGCGCAGGTTCGGGGGGCTCCGGCTCCGCGCGCGCGGGACGCGCCGACGCATCCGCCTCCTCGTCCGCCTCGTCGGTCGGGGCGACGGCCTCGAACACCCCGCGGACCCTGGCTGCCACCCCCTCGCCGCCACGCCCCGCGGCCACTTCCCGTGAAGCGGGCGGCTCGGTGCGGATCCGCTCCGGTTCGGGGCGCTCGGCCCGGGCCCGAGCGGGCTCCTGGGGCGCGTCGCGATGCAGGGCCGCCTCGAAGGCCTCGTTCAGCGCCTCCGGTTCGGGGTCCGCCTCCGGCTCGCCTCGCTGTTCGCGGGTGCGCCGGGCCACCTGCTCCATCCAGTCGGTATCGTCGAGGAGGTCGTCCAGGTCGTCGCCATGGCGACGGCGCCAGCGACCCCAGAGCCAGATGCCGCCGAGTACCAGCACCCCCAGCAGCAACAGTGTCCAGCGCAGTGTATCCATCGGAATTCGTGGCCTTCGTTCAGGCGGACTTCGCCATGGAGGCGGCTTCGTCAACGTCGACACTGACGAGTCGGGAGACCCCAGGCTCGTTCATGGTGATGCCGTTGAGCTGTTCGGCCAACTCCATGGTCACCTTGTTGTGCGTGATCAGGATGAACTGGGTCCGTTCGGACATTTCACGAACCAGTTCACAGAATCGACCCACGTTGGCATCGTCCAAGGGCGCATCCACCTCGTCAAGCATGCAGAACGGCGACGGGTTGAGCTGGAAGAAGGAGAAGACCAGCGCCACGGCCGTCAGCGCCTTCTCCCCCCCGGACAGCTGGTGGATGGAGGAGTTCTGTTTCCCCGGGGGGCGCGCCATGACCGTGACGCCGGAGTCCAGCAGGTCGTCGCCGGTCAGCTCCAGGTAGGCGTGGCCGCCCTTGAAC